>JAQBFJ010000096.1:0-17823 GCA_032123435.1 Verrucomicrobiota bacterium | reverse complement strand
CGGTGATTTCGATGGCGACGGCATTGACGATTACGGCTGTTATGACGCCGCCGGTAACTACGGTCAGCCGCCGGGATCATGGTACATTATGCAGAGTACCGCAGGTTTCCAGACAAGAACCTTTGGCTATGCCGGAACCGTGCCTGTCGTCGGTGATTTCACTGGCAACACAACGGATAACATAGGTGTTTATTCTGCTGACAGCGGCAGATGGTATATTTCCATTGAACCAGCAGGCACTTATCAAGCCACGTTTGGTTATCCCGGAACAATTCCACCGGGTAAAACAACACAGTGACCACACCACAAAGGCTTATTCTAGATCGCCCACTGGCTGTATTCGACATTGAGTCGACAGGGACGAGTCCGCGCGCTGATAGAATCATCGAAATTGCGGTTGTTAAATTATTGCCAGGCAATAAACGCACAACCAGGATATGGCGACTGAACCCCCAAATGCCTATCCCGCCGGAATCCACTCAAATTCACGGCATAACCGACGCGGATGTTGCAGATTGTCCTGTTTTTACTGAAGTTGCAACTGACATACACGCCTTCCTGGAAAATTGTGATCTATGCGGATATAACGCAATACGTTTCGATATCCCCATGTTAATCGAAGAATTTATACGCGCTGATATTGTTTTTAATACCGACGAACTGCGTCTTATAGATGCTCAACGCATTTTTCACAGACGTGAGCCCAGAGATCTTACGGCCGCCCTTGCTTATTACTGCGGCGAAATGCATTTTGACGCACATGGCGCCGAGGCAGACGCCGAGGCAACTCTGCGGGTATTAGAGGCGCAGTTACAAAAGTATTCCGATCTGCCTTCCGACCTCAACGAACTACACGAATACTGTAACCCCAAAGATCCTAACTGGGTCGACAAAACCGGCAAACTCAAATGGACAAACGGTCATGTGGTGATCAATTTTGGCAAAAGAAAAGGTGAATTGATCGAAGATCTGATAAAAACTGATCCATCATTTATAAAATGGATTCTTAACAGCGATTTTCCTGCCGATACACGTGAGATCATAAAAAACAGTATGAACAATATCTGGCCGCAGAAGCCGCAAGCAAAATCCTGATGTATCTATCCGGCTTGCCTCGGCGAATCCGCCTGAGGCGGAGAAGACGGGCCTGCCTCGGCGTAGCTTCCTTCTCTTACCACCCGCGCTCCCGCGCTGGAGTACCCGAGGACACAGAGAATACAAGAAAACCCGAGGTTACATCAAATCCAATATTGCTTCGCAATCCCGGATTTGATGTAACGTTGTCGTCATGGAGCAAACCTCCGAGACCTTCACATGCAAAGTATTGATTTAATTTTGAGACGCCAGTCCCGGAATTAAATCAACCCTCTTCTCCGAATCTCCGTGAACTCCGTGGTAAATATCTTTCTTCTCTTACCACCCGCCTGCCTCGGCGTAGCTTCCTTCTCTTACCACCCGCGCTCCCGCGCTGTCCTCGGCCCCGTCCTCAGACCCGTCCTTGGACCCGGAAGGGAAGGTCCTTCCGGACCTGAGGGGAAGGCCCTATGGACCTGAGTGGAGTACCCGAGGACACAGAGAATACAAGAAAACCCGAGGTTACATCAAATCCAATATTGCTTCGCAATCCCGGATTTGATGTAACGTTGTCGTCATGGAGCAAACCTCCGAGACAACCTCATTCCCTTGTCCCGGCGTAGTTCGTTATTGCGCCGAAGCCGGATCCAACATGCAAAGTATTGATTTAATTTTGAAACATTCGTTTCCAAATTAAATCAACTCTCTTCTCCGAATCTCCGTGAACTCCGTGGTAAATATTTCTTCTTTTTCCTCCGCCTGCCTCGGCGTAGCTTCCTTGCGAAGACGGGCCTGCCTCGGCGTAGCTTCCTTGCGAAGACGGGCGCTCCCGCGCTGTCCTCGGACCCGTCCTTGGACCCGGAAGGTCCTATGAACCTGAGGGGAAGGTCCTATGGACCTGAAGGGAGTTCCCGAGAACACGGAGAAGACAAATTCAGAGGCTGGGTCAAAAACAATTCTCTCCCTTAATCAGCGAGAACATTGTCGGCAATCACCCGTTGTAGGCGCGATCCACTTTCTCCGCAACGTCCATGTACCCTATATCAGCCTGGTAGATTTCTTTATAATACAGTTGAGCCGACTTTTCATCTCCCACTGCTTCGGATAATTCGCCCAAAGCGTAATAAATGGCTTTTTTCGTATCATCCATTACCTGCAAGTCCACGCACGCCTTCTCAAACTGTTCGCGCGCCATATCATATTGTTTCTTGGACTTGAAACACAGTCCGAGATAATATAATGCTTTTACCCTGTGCTGCGGACTCTTTTGTGCAAATTGAAATTCTGAGACAGCTTCATTCACATAACCATTATCATACAACATGAAGCCCCATTCGAAACGCAACCTTGGGTCATTGGGGTACCGCTGAACATTTTTCTGCAGTTCATCAAAAATAAATTGTTTTTTCTCCAATTCTTTAGCGTTAGCTGCGTCTACATTTCCCGCGTTTTTAAGCTTGAAAATCTCATGATCGAATTGCTGAACCCGCGTTGTGCTTATAGCCTTTCTGATTTCCGCATCCCCTGGATTTATCTCCAATGCCTTGTTCAACGCCTCTATAGCCTGATTAAAGGCCTTCTTTTCCGCATACAACCGTCCTAATGATCTATAAGCATTCATATCTTCGGGCTGGCACTCAATTTTAGTAACAGCCTGTATAATCAAGGCCTCAATATCCTTCTCCGTTCTTACTGATTTAGCCTTCTGCTCAAGCAATACGGCTTCATCCTTATCCTTGATCATTTCCCTGTATGACCCACCCTCTTCCGCATTCTTATCCCAACCATCCGAAGCCATGCTTTCAAGTGCCATGGTATCTTTAAGAGCCTTTAAAGCTGCCAAATCCTTGGGCCGAAAAGTACATACCTGATCGAAACATTTCCTGGCATCAGTAATCTTGCCCACCTTAATATACATTGCACCCAGCAGGTTTAATATGGCAATATTTTCGGAATATTCTTCACTAGCCACTTCAAGCGTCTGAATTCCAACATCATACAATTCCGCTGCCTGCGCCGCATTGGCAAAAGCCACAAGAAACTTCAGATTATACGGATCCTTACCAAGCAATTTCTCAATGAAAGCCAGGGCCTCCCTTCCCTTCCCCTTTTTGATCATCATCATAACCCGCAGGTAAACTGGAAGACCTGTTATAAATGAAATATGATGCGTCAGCGCATTTTCCCCTTTTTTCTTGAAGATTTGTGTTTGAGCCGCGCGCAAAAACTTTCTGGCCTGAAGAAAATCAGGTTGTTTTTCGACGCACATTGTCAACATGTTTACGGCGTAATCAAGGTTGCCTCGCTCCAGAGCCGAAAACCCCTTGTTGAAAAGATCCTGAACTTCTTTTGGAAATTTTTGTTCTGCTTCCTGGTTCATATTGCGGTCAACTTCCTGCCGTTTAATCAGTCGTAAAACAGGTCTCTATTTATGCACAATAATTCAAGGTCGTCAACATGATTTTAATGCTCATATTTTTCAGCTCTTACATCATGAACATCATTTCAGTGTAGGATGGAAGCGGCCATAGATCGTCCGGCACTATACCTTCCAGCTTATCTGCCGAGTTTCTTAAATCACCCATAACAGCCAGCATGTCGGCTGAAGTCCCCTGGTCAACGTGTCCTTCAAGCTTCCTGATATTCACCAAAGTTTTACTAAGTTCATCTGTAACTTCTTTAAATAGTTTCTTTACTTCACCCACATCGGTCTCACCCGCTGATACCATAGCATCAATGGCATCCCACAGTTCCGCCTGGTACCTCAACACGCCAGGAATAATCATAGTCTTCACAATGGTTACAGCGCAGTGCCCTTCTATGGCAACTGTTTGATCATAGATCTTTTGATAAATATCATATCTTGCTTCCAATTCTTTTCTTGTAAGCACTTTATACTTTTCGAAAAGAGCAATACTTTTTTGTGATTTTATTGCCTTCAATGCGTCAGGCGCATTTTTTAGATTTGCCAGCTTTCGCTTAACCGCCTCTTGCTTCCAGTCTTCCGAATAATTATCGCCATTAAAAAGAATCCGTTTATGCTCTTTAACAATATTCTGAAGTATATCCTGCAGTGAAGCATTAAATTCATCTCCTTTGGCCAAATCAGCTTCAAGTCTCGTACAGATATCATCGAGTGCTTCGGTAACAATAATATTCAGAACAACATTGGCGCTGGCACAGTTTTGGCTCGCGCCAACAGCCCTGAATTCAAATTTATTACCCGTAAACGCAAATGGTGAAGTCCGGTTCCGGTCAGTGGCATCCCTGGGCAATGACGGCAGTAATGTACCGCCAATCTCAATGGTTCCGCCAGACTTGGATCTTCTAGCTTTTCCCTCGGCAAGTTGTTCTACGATATCATACAATTGATCACCAAGGAATATTGAAATTATTCCGGGCGGCGCCTCACTGGCGCCAAGCCTCAAATCATTTCCTGCCGATGCAACTACCGCACAAAGTAAATCGGCATGCACATCAACAGCTTTGATAATCGCGCAAATAAGCGTCAGAAACTTCGCGTTTTCATGCGGGTTGTCACCAGGAGTCAGCCAGTTTTTTCCGTCAGGTCCAACAATACTCCAATTGTTATGTTTACCCGAACCATTGACTCCAGCAAACGGTTTTTCGTGCAGCAAACATGCTAAATCATGTTGTTCTGCAAGTTCCCTCATCACCTCCATCATGATCATGTTATGGTCAATTGCTAAATTTAATTCTTCATACACAGGCGTAATTTCAAACTGAGCTGGACATACCTCGTTATGCCTCGTTTTAGCTGGCACACCTAACCGCCACATTTCCCTGTCGAGATCGCACATGAAGTTCATTACACGGCTTTTAATCGCGCCAAAATAATGATCATCTAACTGCTGGTGCTTGGCAGGTCTCCTGCCAAATAAGGTTCTTCCCGTTTGCAGAAGATCAAGTCTGCTTTCGTAAAATGTCCTGTCGATAAGAAAATATTCCTGCTCAGCCCCCAACATAGCGTACGCCCGGTTTCCATCCGTTTTAATTCCAAACAATTCACCCAGTCTGCATACCTGTTCGGAGAGAGCGTTGATAGAACGCAACAATGGTGTCTTCTTATCCAGTGACTCGCCATGGTATCCGCAAAACACTGTGGGAATGCAAAGCGTGCATCCGTTTCTACCTTCTTTGATAAATGCCGGACTCGTTGGATCCCATGCGGTATATCCACGAGCCTCGAATGTGGCGCGCAACCCACCTGAAGGAAAGCTGGAAGCGTCCGGCTGCCCCTGTATAAGCTCATCACCCGAAAATTGCATTATAGCCCCGCCTTCGCCATCGGGAGTCACAAAAGAATCATGTTTTTCGGCTGTTGCTCCGGTAAGCGGCTGAAACCAGTGAGTGAAATGTGTTGCCCCTTTTTCTAACGCCCACGTCTTCATGGCATCAGCCACTTCGTCTGCAATACTGGAATCAAGGGTATTCCCAGAACGAATCGCTGTTATCAGCAACCTATATGCTCTTTCGGAAAGATAACTTCGCATTGTCTTGATGCTGAAAACATTCTCACCATAAAAGCCGGCTATATTTTCAGCCATCGAACAACCTGATGAAGTAAACTTCCTGCCGGTTTTATCACTCATAAATTTATCTCCTCAAAATCCAGCCAACTGCTCATCGGAAACAGCAAATTAAATACTTATAAAACCTGATACATCAGAAAACTTACCGAAAAAACATATCATAAGCAATAACGTGATATTTCTTTTTAAACTGGTTTTTAAACGATTTGTCTTGCATACCCCCCATTGTAATCTAAGATGTTTGAATATAGGCCTGAAATCAATGTATTCAGACTTCATCCCGAAAATTGAAAGGAATTAACCATGGGCGGATTCTTTGGCGTCGCTTCAAAATCAGATTGTGTTTCAGACCTCTTTTTCGGAACCGATTACCACTCTCATCTGGGAACAGTGCGTGGAGGTCTTGTCGTCAAAAACGACACAGGATTCATGCGATCCATTCATGACATTACCAACGCCCAGTTTAGATCTAAATTCGAAAACGATATTATAAAAATGAAAGGCCACTATGGTATAGGCGTAATCAGCGATTACGAAGACCAACCTTTGCTTATCGGATCTCATCTGGGAACATATGCCATTGTCACCGTTGGCGTGGTAACAAACGCACTGGAACTGGCCAAGCAGGCCTTCAGCAAAAGAACCACTCATTTTTCCGAAATGGGAAGAGCGGAAATCAACCCAACAGAACTTGTTGCAACTCTTATTAATCAGGAATCTTCTTTTGAAAAAGGTATTGAGAACGCACAAAATGTCATTAAAGGATCCTGCTCCATCATGCTGTTAACCAGCAACGGCATTTATGCCGCCAGAGATAAACTGGGACGAACCCCTGTCATGATTGGTAAAAAGGATGGAGCCTATGCCGTATCTTCAGAAACATGCGCTTTTCCTAACCTCGATTATGAAACACAGAATTATGTCGGACCGGGAGAAATATTTCTTGTAACACCTGATTCTATCGAACAGAAAAAGGCTCCCTGTGATAAAATGCAGATATGTTCTTTCCTGTGGGTCTATTATGGCTACCCATCTTCATCATACGAAGGAATTAATGTCGAAAACGCACGCAATAGATGCGGGGCAGCCTTGGCCAGGAATGATAACGTCTCTGTCGATATCGTTGCAGGCATACCTGATTCCGGCACCGCTCATGCCATTGGCTACGCAATAGAAGCAAAAGTCCCTTATAAACGTCCTTTCGTAAAATACACACCAACCTGGCCCAGAAGTTTTATGCCACAGGATCAATCTATTAGAGACCTTGTGGCAAGAATGAAACTTATTCCGCTCAAGGAGCTTATCGAAGGAAAACGAATACTTTTCTGCGAGGATTCGATTGTGCGCGGAACTCAACTGCAGGATATTGTTCAGAGGGTTTTTGACTGCGGCGCCAGGGAAGTCCACATGCGTCCGGCTTGTCCCCCTCTCCTCTTTGGATGCAAGTATTTGAATTTCTCGCGTTCAAGATCAATTCTGGACCTGGCCGCCAGAAGAGCTGTACGAGATATTGAAGGCAATGAAGGTAACAATCTTGAACAATACGTGAATGATTCATCAGATAAATATAATGAAATGGTTGGCATCATATGCAAGAAGCTCAAATTGACGTCCCTTAAATACCAGAAACTGGATGACCTGGTAAGCGCAATAGGCCTGCCAAAAGAAAAACTATGCACATATTGCTGGGACGGCTGTGAGGGATGTTCTTCTAAAACATGATCAAATGTATACTATAACACCTGTCCCGGAAGAAAAAGTGGTATGGGACAATCAAGTGTATCACCAATACATCGCAATATTTCAGCTTCTTCAAGGGTTACCTTGCCATCCACGGCTATACTGACCGCACACGCCTCAATAAGCCTCTTCTTGATAGCCGGTGACGTTCCTGTCAACTGATCCAGAGAATTCAACAACAAATCCAACCCGCAATCATTAACAGACTTCATATCAAGTTTCCCCACTCCTAATTTCTCAGACCCCTTTTCAAATGCCATCCGACTGACAGCCTGATCATCGGTCCCCCAATATGCCAGACACGATATGACATCAGCACAATATCCACGCAAAGGCGATATATCGTAATAAACAATTGGTACCGGCTTGACCTTTCTAAAGACCGGATCAAGACGCCTTAATATCATACGCTGTAAAGTCATCTCAAAAAGATCTATTTCGTTATCCGCTTCAACCAGCTTCTGTACGTTGTTACGGAATATTTCATATTGTAATGCAGAAAGCTCTTTCAAAGTTGACAGAGAGAGATCGACCAGCGGCAAACTGCTTTCACGCCCTATACCTTCAAGAATCTTTATCATCTTCACGGTCTCCGCATATACAGCCTCATCCGCGTTTTCAGCTAAATGCTTTATTTGTACTTCAAGAGATCCGGCATCCTTATTCAAAAGCAAAGTATAAACAACGGCACGAGCGCCAAAAGGTTCGCGCGCAGCGCTTATTATGCTCTCCGGTAAACCGGCAATTATTTTCGACGCGTACTCAAGATGCTCCCGTCTGGGTGCACCCACACTGGCTGAAAACTGCTCTGACTGTAAACCAAACGTTTTCTGTGCAACTCCACCACCCGTAAAGCCGGAAATATTATCCGTTGACGCCGCCGTTGACGCGCTCGTAATCCGATCAATATTTCCTTCAAAAGACGGATCTATTCTCCTGATTCGTTCCGGTAAAGGAGGATGCGTTGCCATCATGCTCATGAAGAATGAAGATAATCCGTTGGCAAAAAATAGATGACTCGCATCTTCCGCGCTGGGCGAACGCAGCTTGGAACCAAATTCAATGCCGCCGATTTTCTTCAGCGCTCCAGCTATGCCATTCGGATTTCTAGTGAATTGAACAGCCGCCGCATCCGCCAGATATTCACGCTGTCTGGATACAGCACTCTTAATTAACTTTCCAAACAATACCCCTACATACCCGACCACCATCACAATCAACCCAAGTAGAACTAAGGGCATTCTATTTCCATCTTTATTATTACGCGAACGCGACGAAGATCCTGAATGGAGCGATATGCGAAATATCCAATAACCAATCATGCCTATAATGAGAATACCATGCAATACTCCCATTAACTTTATGTTCAAACGCATGTCCCCATTCAAAATGTGACTGAATTCATGTGCTATAACTCCCTGCAGTTCATCCCTGGATAATTGCTGTATGCATCCTTTTGTAACAGCTATAACCGAATTCGAAGGAGAAAATCCGGCCGCGAATGCATTAATACCAGGTTCCTGTTCTAACACGAATACCTTGGGAACAGAAGTTCCAGAAGCTATCGCCATTTCCTCAACAACGTTTAGAACCTTTCTTTCGTCCGGATCACTTGTATTAGCGTTGACAGGCCGACCGCCTAACATCTCCGCGACAGCGGCCCCGCCGCCGGAAAGCTGGCTTATCTTATATAACGATCCGCCAACCACAACCAACAGTGTTCCGCCTATGACCCAGATAAAAAGCTCACTATTCCATAGTTGTTCTGCTTTAAACTCCTGCCCTTGCCCATGGCTCTTTTTGCCGTCAATCCCGAGAAAGGTCAGCGCAAAAGCCAGATAAACACCTGTGGCAATAAGAATTACGGCTATTATATAATAGATTATCAGAACCGCAGTCTTCTTGCGGGCAACATTCTGATGCTCAAAAAAATCCATCGTACCGACAGCCATAATGAATTTTACCTTAAGAAGACCATGCTAAAACTAGAAGGTCACTTTTGTGGCTTCGCGTTCAGCTTCATTTTTAATTTCGAACAATACCGCGGCCTGGAAACCCATCGGCCCGGCGATCATGACATTTGGAAATGTTTCACGCGCAGTATTATAAACCATTACAGAATCATTATATGACTGACGCGCGAACGCGATCTTGTTCTCTGTAGAGGTAAGCTCTTCCATAAGCTGAGACATAGTTTGATTCGCTTTCAGGTCAGGATACCTTTCAACAGTAACCATCAGCTTGCTCATGGCGCCGCCTAGAATCGCCTCAGCTCCCAATAAGCCCTGCATTGCATTAGCATCACCAGGATTAGCCGCTGCTTTCTGATTGGCAGTTGAAGCCTGGTTACGCGCCGCTATTACCGCTTCCAGCGTCTCTCTTTCATGCGCCATGTAAGCCTTCGCAGTTTCAACCAGATTGGGAATCAAATCATAACGTCGTTTTAACTGTACATCTATCTGTGCGAACGCGTTTTTGAACCTGTTACGAAATGCCACCAGCTTATTGTATATGGCAGCAATAAACAGACCCAACACAACTATCAACGCCAGAACAATTAATAACGGTACCATTTTACAGCCTCCTTTTGATGTTTAGAATAACTTCATTCAACTCAATATTATCAGTTTAAAGCTTTGTCTATCCACGTCAATAAACATTATGAAAAAAGCGCCCAAGTCTCGTATGCCTCGTCCCGTAACATCATACACCCTGCTCCGAAAGACATGTTTGAGGCGCAGAATGGGTGTTCTGCTACTTGCCGCCTAGGGCTGTTCTGTGTGTCGTGGCGATCTTCTTCAGCAGAGCCGAATCGATACAGCACTCCCTCGCAATTGATCTCCACGCCGCAACAGACTCTGTCACCTGCTCAATGATCTCCGCGGCGCCCTTGACGCCGAAGGTGTCGGACACGGCGAACAGATCTGCACGCTCGAAGTGGTCACGTTTGCCGTTGACCGTCATCTGGTGGCGATTCGTCCACGAACCCTTGGAGTTGTAGGACCACACGACGTCGAAAGCTGGTGCGAGTCGCCATGTACCATTGCGGTCCATCAAGAACGCAATGTTGCGGGTATGGTCATCCTGGTTGCGCGCCACTACATTGAAGACCATCCGCCGGTACATCTCTGCGAGGTCAGGATACCCAAGGTTGAGCCGCTGAATCACGGAGAGCGCCTGCTCGTAGCTATACTCGCCAGCCACGTTGAAATCATAATGCGCCAGCGCGGACAGCGACTGCACATGGATCTTGCCGGCGGCGGCGTCACGGTCGAAACGCTTGGTCATGAAGTGCGCCCGCCCGTCCTCCTTCAGAAGGTCGCAGCGGCTCATTGAAATCCCGGCATTTACCGCCATCTTGTGGTATGCATATTCCACCCGCCCGAAACCTTGCGGGTCTCCTAGCGAGCTGTCCGCTACGCCGTCGAATTTCAAAATCCACGGCTCGAAGCCCGGCGGTAAGTCTGCCTGTCCCGAGCGCACTTCGTGGGTCTTCGGGTTCCATGCGATCACAGCCTTGGCCCGGTTTCCGCCTGCGGACGTGCCTACGCGGATAATGGTATTTAGCGCATCGGCCTTGCTTCCTTTCAGGTTAACGACCCACGCAGTTCGGTGACGGAAGATATCTTTGACGAGTTGCGTGAGTTCGGCCACTTCGAAGGAAACCGCCTTGGATGCCCGAGGACCGATTGCGGGTCTGAACTCTAACGCTCCCATGCCCCGAACCCCCATGTAGCAGAGTCTCTCGACGGGCGTGAAGTCACTCGCACTCCGTCCTTGCCGCGCCAGCCAGGCATCGATAATCCGGTTCCCGAACCTGTCCGTCAGGGCATCGGCGAGGAGGCCCGGTAACCCGTGGTAGGTTTCCCGGTTCAGTTCGGGGAATGACAGCATGCCGGAGCGCAATGGCATGGTCAGAGGCGCAACTTCGAGCCCTTGTCGGACAAAGGCAGGTTCATACTCAAACGTACCGATGTCACGTTCAGAGTCCCATGCCACTGCGCCCACATCCTGAGACCAAAGCCGCACGGTGGCTACATCGACTCTCCGAGTACTGGCCATCGTCTACTCCCCCCTATCCTTGTTATTCGATGCCTGTCGACACCCGCTCGCTCTTTGTCGCTCACGGCCCTGAAGTTTGGCCATCTGCAAAGGACTAACTCCTGGTTCCGGCAGAAAGGCATCGATGGTCCCCAGTCTGCCGAGAGCTCGAAGCGCCCGGATCAGCGTCTCAACAGTCGGCTTCTGTCCCGCTTCCAGGGATCGAACCGTACGCACGCCGAGGCCCGCGCGTTCAGCCAGCTCTTCCTGCCTCAGATTTTGATTCAGCCGTTCTCTCTGGATGCGCTCACCAATCAGCGCCATTGCGGCCTTGTCGTTCAACTCTGTGATACCCATAGACACAACCCTCCAATTTCATAAAAACTATGCACAAGACCATGCGTGTTGTCAACAAATAAACGGCGGCACTCTGCCCGTTAAACGCCTTTATTGAGCTTTAGAGGCGGTATACCGCCTTTTATAGACGGTCAACCACAGGCTGTCGAATAGACTATTCTTTTACTTCAACGCGTTATCAGCGCAGAAATTTTGGTTACGAAGACCCCTCAGAATTGGCAATAAAGACCCAGACAAAAAAACTTGAACAAGATGAGATGAACATCATAGTGCAACAAACCACCGTGGCGGAATGGGAGCTAGCTTGCGAAAAAAGGAAGGCGTTGATCTTGACGAAGTCAATCAGCTTATGAGAGACTATGTGAAGAAAAGCTCGGGCGACGGGACTATTGAATCAGCATTGTTGTACCAGTTCCTGACCAATACAAATTCCTGGAGAAAGCCGGGAAACAGAAAAGGCAGTCATGAAAAGTATTCGGTATTTCATTCTGAGTATTCTTATCCTGAGTAGTTGCGCCGTTCAGGCTTTGGCGTATTATCATCCGGATGAGGGAAGATGGATTTCTAGGGATCCAATTGGGGAACAGGGTGCTTTGGCTATAAGAGAGAAAAAGGATTCTTCTCAAGAGCTTTCTCATGGCACGTGGTTAATACCTGAACATAAATATGGATTTGGGCCTTATCGCAACAGTGAAGAAAATATTATTGCAAAGGACATCTATCCGGGTCTTTATCTTTTTGTTCATAATAATCCTGTTGGCAGGATAGATCCCACGGGTCTGGAAGATGTTGAAACAAAGGTAGAAGTTTGTTGGTCTTTGTTTACCCGTGACCCAACTACAATCTCACATACATACCTGCGAGTCGAGGACAAGGCGTGTGGCTTCTGGTTGAAGAAGTTCTATGAAGATGGTGACTGGTTCCCGCCATGGGGCACAGGTAGAGTTGCCTGTTCAGAATCTGGCGGAAGTTGCGTTAACGAACATGTTGATGATTGCGAGATCAAGGTTGACTGTTATGAAAAATGTGTTAAGGATCAACTCCGTCCCATATCTTCATATTCAACATACAATTTCTTTACATTTAATTGTGGGCATTGGTCTTTGTCTAAGCGGTCAGCTTGTAAAGAATCTTGCAGAAGATAAGCACTTGTCTAAATCAACTTTTAGCACTTCGGCGGGAAGTGTAGATGTTGTCTATCCTTAAACATTAAGAATATTCATAAGCATCGCAACTAAAAGTGCAACGGCAAATAATGCTGCGCTAATTCCGAATATTTTATCCATCAGCCTTGATCCCATAAAAATCAATGCAACCGAGAATATCAACATTGCAACGATCCCACACGCAAGGACAATAAGGCTTCCAAATCCTTTGCAAACTATTACGGCAACACTTAAGGCGCATATCAGAAATATAATGCAAACAGCATGTTTCTCTTTAATCTTCTTTTTCATTTTGAAGGGCTAACCTTTTAAATAATCTTAATGTTATTCTAAAGAGAGTAAAGTATAAAACGCAGAAAGAAGCTCACAGGCAAGCTACACGAGATATGGTGTTTCCGCTTAATTAGGTTTCAAGGAGCGATAAAATAGGCTTGTTCAATATATTGTTAAAGCGAACTCGCTGTGGCAGGTGGACACAACATCTTCATGATCGATTCGCCGGAGCCCGTCAGGACAATGCTGTAGATGTATTCAATGTGTCATTCGGAGGAGCAGACTAACAAGTGAGGTACAAATAGGGGGTATTCCCCCTCCCTGAACTCAAGGCTACATTATGTGCATCGGCCTGATTTCCCAAGTTTCTTGTTTGCCTCTAAACTTCGCGCCCGCAAGAAGTTGATGAAATGTCATATTTGTGTCTTGCGTTCAAGTCTGCAAGGAAAGCTGTGCAAGCACCCCACCCTCCGACAACGGAAATACATCATACCCACAACTGCCGGTCCAATGTGCGATATTGAATCGCCTCACTGACATGCTCCTGCAGAATCTCCTCCGAAGAAGCCAGGTCCGCGATTGTGCGCGACACCTTGATTATCCGGTCATACGCCCTTGCACTGAAGTTCAGATCTGTAATGGCTATTTTTAAAATATCCTGAGCTTCCGATGACAGCTTACAGTATTTCTGCAGATCCTTTGAGCCCATATCAGCATTACTGCGCACTTTCCTCTTACGTTTATAACGCTCTGTCTGAATGTTCCGAGCCGTACTAACCCGTTTCCTGATAATATCCGAAGACTCGCCTGCTTCCAAAGATGAGAGCTCCCTATACTGAATGCTGGGCACCTCTATGTGTATATCTATCCTGTCCAATAACGGCCCCGAAATCTTATTGCGATAGTTCTGGATCTGCCTGTCATTACATCTGCATTCACGTTTGGGATCGCCAAAATAACCGCAAGGACACGGGTTCATTGCGGCTACGAGCATAAACCTGCATGGAAAGGTCAATGAAGCCAACGCCCTTGATATCGTCACGGAACCGTCTTCCAACGGCTGTCTAAGCACTTCCAGCACATTGCGATGAAACTCAGGCAGTTCATCAAGGAATAACACACCATGATGCGCAAGACTAACTTCACCAGGCATAGGATGAGTGCCTCCCCCTAACAGCCCTGCATCGGATATAGTGTGATGCGGCGACCGGAATGGCCTTTTTACGATCAGCGAATCATCAGCTTTAAGAGTTCCCGCGATGCTGTGTATTCTTGTTGTTTCCAACGCTTCTTCTAATGACATTTCCGGAAGAATTGACCGTATACGTTTGGCCAACATAGTTTTGCCGGTTCCAGGCGGACCGATCATCAACACATTGTGCCCACCTGCTACAGCCACTTCTATCGCTCGCTTTGCCAGTTCCTGCCCCTTAACATCCGCAAAATCATCATCATACCTGCCGCCATCACAATACAACTCCTCCACATTAACGTTGAATTGCTCAACAGCAGTAAGTCCACTCAGAAAATCCGATGCCTGCCGCAAAGTGCGTACCGGGTACACATCTAAACCTTCGACTACGGCCGCCTCGGAAGCATTATCATAAGGCACAATACAGCCACGCAGGCCTTTTTTCTTCATCTGCATGGCAATTGGCAAAACACCTTTAACACGCCGGACTTCTCCGCTCAAAGCCAGTTCACCAATAATTCCAAATCCCATCAATTGTTCCTGCCTGATTTCACCACCAGATGCAATCATGCCTATGGCTATTGGAAGATCAAAACTTGGTCCGGCTTTCTTAATATCGGCAGGAGCAAGATTAACCGTAGTCCGTCCTTTATGCGGTTTGAAGCCTGAGTTCACTATCGCGGTGTAAACCCTGTCCCTGCTCTCTTTTACAGCGGTATCCGGCAAACCAACAATGACCATCACCGGATCGCCTCTACCGGCGTTAACTTCTATTTCCACTGAATACGCGTCTATACCGTAAACCGCCCCTGAATAGACCTGTGCAAGCATAACGACCTCCACCCATATTATTGCCTCCCAGAATGTAACATGCACTTGTGCTCATGACCAGAAAACAAAAGGAAAAGCATCTAATTGGTAAGAATGAACCTGAATGAGCGTATAACTTCACCAGCTTGGGTTAGGACCTCTTCCCTTTGATTCTCAGCCCAGGCTCTCATGGCTTTTTCAGCAGCCCGGTCCAACGCGCTGAATCCACTCGATCGCACTATTTCCACATTTTCCAGAGCTCCCATTGAGCCGAATCTAACTGCGACCGAGACAACTCCTTCCTCTCCACGCAAACGCGAGCCAAGTGGATATCTAGGCCTTATCACGCTATCGCTGTACAAATCCGAAATAACGCCTTTTTCGTCCATGTCGGCATCTTGATCCTGAGCTTTGTGATCATAGACCTCATCTTGCGCCTCCGGCATTTCTGTAACATTCATTTTTTCATTTTCTTTCAGCGGCGAAGATTCAACAGCATTAATATACACAGGCATTAATGTCAGATCCACACTCGACTCTCCCTTGGGAAACACCGGCAGAGCGAAGCGGCAGCGTTCTGACAGCAGTCTATCGGTATAAACACCTGCAACGGAATGCACGCACACCGCAACACCAAATGCTATGATCAAATCCCGTTTTCGACTCACGAGTCACCACCACTAACCTGGAAGGATACTGTCGATATTCCTGCATTTCTTAGACAGGATAATAATTCCACCGCTATTCCGAAATCCGACCGACAATCACCCGCAATCACAACGTTTTTTTTCACCGCATCTACGCGTTCTTTCACCTTATTGACAATATCTTTGAAATCTATGGGTATCCCATTTATTGAAATGGTGTTATCTGCAGCAATAACAATAACAACTTTATCTGTATTTTCCTGCACCCCCGTTCCTCGAGGCAATTCAACCCTAACCCCTCTGTAAACGGTCATTGAGAGCATCGCGTAAATAAAGAAAACAAGCAGAAGAAACACGATGTCTATCAAGGGCACAATCTCTATTCTGGCCCTTTTATTTTCGTGTCCAGTAACCAAACGCATATTCCCACCTTAGCTGGGCCCTGTCACATGATCGACTATCTTCCGGACGCAAGCCCTTTCTTATAAGCAACTTCCAATTGCGTCGCGAACTGCTCCAGTTTTCGTGCTGATTCTGTTACCTTACTAGTAAAGTAATTCAGAGGAATTAATGTTATAAGCGCAATTGCAAGCCCAGTTGCCGTTGTTATTAATGCCTCAGCTATCCCACCCGTCACCGCTTTCGGATCTTCAATCCCGCCACGTCCCAATAGATCAAATGACTCAATAATCCCCGTAACAGTACCCAGAATGCCAAGTAAGGGGGCCATTGTAACGATCGTGTCGAGAACGGCCAGCCCTTGCCTCATTCTGTCCACTTCATTTTGGGCATTTATCTCCATCGCCTCCGCCAGACCGTGCTCCCTGTGCTCAAGGCCGGCATAAAACATGCGCGAGACCATTGAGCACTTGTGCTCTTTTCCAATCTCCAGCGCACGCGTGTAATCGCCAGCTTCCACGTAATCAAACACCAACTTGATGTTTTTATCGTTTTCGTTCGTGTTCCGACGCAACCAGAAGATAATTCTTTCAACAGTTATGGTCAAGGAGAGCAATGAGCATGCGAGCAACGGCCACATTACTGGACCTCCTCTAATAAATAAATTAAGCACAAACTCCATTGTCGTCTCCTTCCGGGACTTTTACGCCTAGCGCACATTATTCATGAAGAATCTACTGCGAGCGTGTATCTTACACCACCTCAAGGACTTGCCTTGGAACCCGATTTCGACGTGTCTCGACACGCCCTCATCCGGATCCCTTCTCCAAGCCCTTGATCTGTCGCAACCTGCATACTCTCATCACGAAACTTCATGAATAATGTACGCTAGACTGATGCTAATAGACAACAGCATACTTATCAAACAATTAATCTGCTTATTGCACGAGTTCAGAGCGCGTAAGCGCCAAGGAGCCAGACGTTTGGCTATAGTAACTATGCCGAACGTCGCAGAACGCAGGCGATTGCGTGCTCAGGACTCGCCTTTGGTAAAGAAAACCGGACACAGTTTTCCAGCCAGGTTTGCCAACACAATCTGTGCTATAACGGCATATTTACATTTCAGTTGCAATTCCTGCTGTTCCATTCTTTTTGCCATGCTTTTCCGGTTTTCTTCATGCAATATGCGGGTTAAAACCAATGTCTGCTATCCTTGATAGGGCGAGTATGATTGTCAACACGTCCATGCCCCCAATGCTCAGCAATATTCAACAAGACCGACACTGCCACTACCGTCATTACCAGACTGGACCCCCCATAGCTTATGAACGGTAAAGGAAGCCCTTTTGTAGGCAAACACCCGGTCACAACACCAATATTTATTGCTGCCTGCAAACCAATCGTTATTGTCAATCCGAATGCGAGCAATTTGCCAAAACGATCAGGCGCTTTCAAGGCTATGATCATTCCGCACATTAAAAAGGCGATAAAAAGGACTACAACTCCGCAAGTTGCCAGCAGGCCCAACTCCTCACCGATAATGGCCAATATGAAATCAGTATGCGCCTCCG
>JAQBFJ010000095.1:0-14411 GCA_032123435.1 Verrucomicrobiota bacterium | reverse complement strand
CATACGAAGTTGGGCCTCAGCCCGACGTAGAAATCGTCCGTCTTACACCACATGACTGTTTACAGTTATATTATAAATACTGGCTGTTTGGAGAATCTTCGACCGGTCACATTCCTCCATTCAGCAATCCTTATGAATTCGCTCTGCCCGAAACACGCGGATTCACCAGCCAGCAGTTTCCCGTAAGCGTATTGTTTGCCCTTTTCAGCACGATGTCACCCATATTCGCTTATAACTGCATTATCATTCTGTCCTTTCTGGCATGCGGACTTATAATGACAAAATTAGCACATGTATTTACCCGTGATCTGACCGCTTCATTTATCGCTGGAACCATATTCACGATAATGCCTTTCCGTCTCCCGCAATTAATGGCCGGACATCCCAACGGAGTCGCTGTTTTTTTTCTGCCTTTGTTTGTACTTCTGGCCGAAATTTCGGCACGCCGCGGAAAAACGATTCCAGCCGTACTCGCCGGTTTCTCATTTTCATCAATGGCTTTCACCGATATGCAGCTCGCGTTTTTCGCCTCTATGCTTATAGCTTTATATGTGCCATGCCGACTTGTTTTCATGTGGTTTATTGAAACTCAAAAGAATAAACATATATTCACCGCGCGCGCATTGAAATGGATCACCGGCATGGCAATCGGAGCGGCCCCCGGACTCATATATCTGGCAGGCGTAAAACTCTTTATATTAAATAAATCCGCCCTTCATTCAGCTGGCGGACCTGTCCACAAGATATCACCTACGCTACATGACTTTCTGGACATCACCGTTGCCGGCGAAAGACGCATCTACATGGGGCCGTGGGTAATTCTTCTTTCATTACTCGGTCTTGTTCTTCCGTGGACAACAGGAACATTCGGAAAAAATAAATCAAAACATATTATTATAACAATCTTCTGGTCCGCCATAATGATCATGGGGCTCGTGCTCAGCCTCGCGCATTGTCGGCCGTTTTCCACTCTCGTTCCCAAGATACCACTTCTGGGCCTTTCCAGAACGCCGGCCAGAGCTATTGTCATCTCTTTTGTCGCCGCCAGTATATTGGCGGCTTATGCTTTAACATGCATACGCAAATCAATCGCATCAAGCCGCAAAGGCGCTATCGCGTATATTGCCATATGGTTCTGCTGTCTCCTTCTCATCACGCATGATTACTGGCTGAGCGGCCCCAGGGGAATAAACCTTTTACCGCCAACATCACCTGTCTATGAAACAATCGTAAAAGAAAAAAAGGACGCAAGAACTCTTGCTATCCCTGTATGGCCCGGCGACAGCGCCTGGTCAGCACATCTCCTGTACCATATAACTGTCAGCAAAGCTTATCTGATCAACGGCTACAGCCCTGTGGCAACCAGGAGTTATAACGAAAACGTTTTTCAGCCATTACAAACGGTTAATGTCGGTCAATTCGGTTATCATGAATGGATAAAAGCGAGCGCCCTGAACATTTCACATGTAACTTTCCACCCTGAAGCTTTCCCCGCCCCGCAATGGGTCAGCGTCTTCCCGGCAGACCTGACACTCATGTCACTGAAACAATCGCCGTTCCTCGAATGGGTTACTCATCAGGATCCCATAGATTTGTTCCGGGTAATTGATGATCCACCCCCCAACAATAAACAGCCATATGTCATAAGCCCGATTGGAATATCAGTTCCAGGCGTTTATGGCGCCCTGGAAAATGGAACTATCATAAATGATCCTGACAGTATTATCGGAAAAGTCCTGACGGCCACAGAAACAAACACAGAACCTGTCTGCGCTTTTATGAACCGCGGCCGCATTTATCCCGCAGGTCAATATATCCTCGCTTTGCGATACAAACTTGTTCCCTCGGAAAACATAAAACCCCTGACTCACACATATAATTCGCTCGTCCTGAAAGCTGTCTTAACTGAATCAGGAGAAACGTTAACCGAACAAATAGTGTCGCCAAGCCAATTGTCTGAATCAGGTGAATACGCATGGATCAAGTTCCCTATGCATATTCCATCCGCGGCAAGAGTAAAATTCGAAGCATGGATAAACAACTGCTCCGTCACATTGGACCTATGGCATATGATCTTTGCTGAAACAGAAAATAATCTGCTGTTTGAAGCTGAAGATATGTTCCATGTAGGACGCGTAAAACAACAGCCAGACGCATCAGGCCGCGGATTCGTCCATACCGACAAATCGGATCCCGCAACATTCATTGTGCGCGGCCCATACCGTTTTCTGGCCGGCGGAGACTACATATTGGAAACGCGCCTGCTGTTCCGGAACATAACAACATGCACAGAACCCATACGCGTGGAAATCGCCGGCCAGCTTCAGCCTGATTCAAGAAAACGCGACATACTCGCATCTCACGAGTGGATACCCGTCACGGAAAAAACAAATGATTTCATAACCATAAACACACCCTTTAACGTCCCGCGGCAAGGCGCAATAGTGGAATTCACCCTCCACCGCCCGCCCGACATCACACTGTGCATCGATTATTTCAAAATTATAACCCCTGAAATTCCAACATCGCTACTTGTCAACAGCTCGATCCCGTAAACTTGTTTTAATTGAAATATGCCGCGCAACTATCTCCTGTAATAAGCGTAGAGAAGCGAAGGAAGATATCTGTGGCGCAGACCTTAACATCCTGATCCTGTCTATCCTGTTCATCCTGTCAAAAAACTCCGCACTCCGATTTACGCCATTTTCTTCTTTTCCTTAACGCGTTCAATGAGGTCAACTTGTCACCAATAGAAGAAAACATAAGCCTGAGAAAAATACCCCTGAATAACGGCATATGTCCCAGCGTGTAAATAATCTTCTCGAAACAGCTTTGTTTGCCGTTCCTCTTCATCTGGGCTATCTGAACGCCCAACAGCTTTTCCGGGACCCACTCTTCGCGGGTAATAACACCGTCATCAGCCATCTTGTCAAATATCTCAAGACCCCTCTTTGACCGCACGGAAACAGCGGAAAATCCATCACTCCCTTCATAGGTATAACGTCCGACATCAGACCGCACCCACGGATCACCCACGGAAATATCGGCCGAAGCACAAATAACATCATGACAAGACCGACACCTGCGCTGGCCATAAGTCATTTTCAGATAATTGACCGCTCCTGTCTCGCCCCTTCGGCTCGACAACACAATTTCTTTGCCATCCTTTAACCTGGCCATCATTACCCCGGGCCAGGTCCCGTGTCTGTAATAAATCCTTTCCAATTGATCTCCTGCTGCACCACGTATCTTCAGTAAATGCCTTATTCCACCCGGCTCTATATTCGACTCGCAAAACAAACCAACCAGCAATACCGCATTCCGGCGCAACTCCGGCAGTACAGCCATTGCCTTCCTTAAACTCTGAATCTGACATGCCAGACCGACAACAGCAAAAGTATCACCACTCTTAATTACATCCCTAAGCACCATACCCCACGGGAATAGACAATATTTTGACTGAGCAGAATCAATTATTTCCTTTTCAGAACTGACAAAAAAAGCCGACGGCATCGCTGGATCATTCCGTGAAGCAGATGTTACAACAACCCTTTTAACTCGACCTGTCTTGAGAACATATCGAAGAATTTCGGTAACAACCCCGCCGCTGGCACCCCTGCAACGCACATCACTGTCAGAAGAAGCGCTTAAATAACAACGCCCGTATAAACCAAACTCAGAATTTTCAGGAATCGAGTATTCATGACCAGAACAAACCTTTAAACACAACCCGCATTCATTACATGATTCTAAAACAACAGGAAGGGCCCGTTCATCAAAAGCGATAGCCTCCTGCGGGCATACACCCGCGCAAACGCCACAACGATGACACCGGCCGGAACTTACAACATCGCTGATAGTCTGATGCACTTCCACCCCTCTTTATATAAAGCGCATGAATAGATATTCATAATGAAAATCCGCATAAAAGGCCATGATCCGTGTCTACTTCATTCATCCGCGTCCAGCCTTTTGCGTCATCATTTGGACGCTCTTTGCCGCCGTACACTCGCTGGAACCCCGTAAGAAACCGACATTGCGGGCATGGATTTTGTAATAAGAGAATGAGCGCCTATCACCGCACCCTTTCCCACCGTAACACCATCCAGCACCGTCACTCTTGCGCCAATCCATGCGCCATCTTCCACTGATATTCCCACGCCAGGCTCTAACCCATGGCTTATAACAGATGTCTCCGGTCCGTCAAAACGATGTCTGCCGCCGGCACAAAGATAAGAATATGCTCCTATAAGAACTTCCCTGCCCACCGACAATTTACTGTCCGTGCCAAGCAGACAATTACAACCTATATCGGCTCCATCTCCGACGCTGACCAAGGCATTCCGGGCGCGAATAATTGTATTGCGCGATATAACAACACCATCACCAATCTTTATTTCCGAGTTCTCACCGCGCGCGTCAAGAACACAGTTATCATCAATGAGCACATTATTTCCCATGATGATTCTTGCCGGCCCGCGAATCACCACATGCCGGCCGATCACAACATTACATCCCATCCCGCCCAGAAGAGATCTGTAGAACAACCTGCGCAGAAAAATCCCGCATCCGCCGAATATGCCGGAGAAACATTTCATCACCATCTCATAGCGAATCAAACCAGCCAATGACGGCTTCCCCGTAACAAGCATTGCATACTTTCTCAAACCGGAACATGACCCATCAGCCACTTTCCTGATATCGACCGCTTCACGTTCAGCACTCATCTAACAACAAACCTTTCGCTTCCTTTTTTGCCGCCACCGTCTGTTAAACAACGCCTTTTTCTTCTTGCGCACGCTTTTTCAACTCAATCCTCGCACCTTTGCCTTCATCCCAATATACTAACCCACCCAACACCGATACAAGCAGACTTTTAAATCTGGTTAACAACGCGGCCGACAAGGCAACGGAACGCGGAATGCCAAGTAATGAAAAAAACACAATGAAACTGCCCTCCCATAGGCCAAGTTGATTAGGCGTAATCGGTATCAGCGACACCATAATGATTAATGGAGTCACAATTATCATGTCTATCAAACTCACCTTGAAATTAAGCGTCAAACAGGCATAATATAAATTCAACCCTGTCAGAAGATGATATAACAAAGATAACGCTATCACGGAAAATAAAATCAGCCTGCTATCCTTGAACCCGCATAAATCTTCATGGATGCCATTGCATTTGTCACGAAAACGTGAAAACTTTTTCGGCAGTATGGCAAGCAGTCTGCTGAAAAGAAAACGTGAAAACATCACAATAACCATGCCGACGGACATCAATGCCGCCGCAAACAGAAATAACCTGAGCCTGCCATCCCTTACCGCCGGATGGCCGCTGAACACAATGATAACCGTCAAGAATACCAACGCAAGAAAACCGGTAAGCCGTTCCATAAGAACAGACAAATACGCATCACGCCTATTCTGAATCCGACGCCCTAGAAAAAAACCCCTGGCAAGATCGCCGCCAACCATCCCTGGTAGAAAATTGTTAAAGAAAAAACCAAGCATGTATAGACGCGATAAATACCACAACGACACCGACACGCCTTTGGCTTTTAATAACAACAGCCACTTCAAACAACTGACCACAATCAAGGCCGCAGAAATCATAAGCAGAATCAGAAAATAGAATAGATCAATGGAAACAAAAAGCGACGACATCTCCTTCAGGTCAACCGATCGGAAAACAACGTACAGAAACACAATGCTGACCAGCAGTTTCAGACAAAAAACAAATCTCGGCCTGTTAATACTCATTAAACAAATCCTGTCAAAAAAGAAAGGGCCACCTTCCGGGCGGCCCTTTCTTTCTTATCAATTCTTGACACGCGCGTCACCCGCATGCGCCATAGAAAAACCGATATTTACTCAGCTCGTTCAGATGGATCAGGAATATACCAAGGCTGACGCGTACCATCAGTCAGCATCAGAACCATATAGACCGGATCCGGCCCATAGTATGAGCCCTGTTGACTGAATCGAATCGCGGGTCTTCCATGATAGTCCGGAACAATAGTCCCTTCGCCCTGTGTGACAACATCTTCACCCGCCGGGTCATCAGAAATCACAAATCTATCGAACTCACCATTCTGATATTCATCAAAATAACTGCTACTCAACAGAACAATCAGCTCACCACCCGAATGATTCACGGGCTTCCATAGAGTTCCGTCATCGAACGGAGGATAAATGATGTCCAGATAATCCGGCCCGGTATCACCCTGCGCAAGCATGCCAAGCGGAACAGTGCCGGCATGACCTAATTGATCCGTAGTGAACCCGGCCGTGCTCTGCATGAAATACCATGAGCCAGCAGGCTGTCCGTATAAACCCTCGGGATCGTAACAACCGTAATCATCTGTCCCATCCCCATCAAAATCACCAACTATCGGAATAGTATCAATATAACCGAATGTCTTCGTTTCGAACCCAGCCGTGCTCTGCATGATATACCATGAGCCTGGCGGCTGTCCGTACAAACCCTCGGGATCGTAACAACCGTAATCCATAACCCCATCACCATCAAAATCACCGGTAATTTGAACAGTACCGTCATAGCCGAACTCGTTTGTTGTGAGCCCAGCCGTGCTCTGCTTTATGAGCCATGTGCCAGCTGGATATCCTTCATTTCCTTCAGCATCATAACAGCCGATATCGGAAACACCATCACCGTCAAAATCGTTTCTCACAACTTTGCCAAAAGGATTTCTGTTGGTCGCACTGCCGTCTACCAAAGTGAAATTAATTCCAGCAACCGCCTGCGCGGCGCCAACGGCAACAATCTGAGGATTACCCACCGCCACGTACACACCCCAGGGATCAGTGATTCTTACCGAATCCGGATTGCCGCTGACAGCTATAATAGCCGCGACGTAATAATTGCCCGGCACAAGATTAGTTATGATATAAGCGCCGACGGAACCAAGCACTATCTCCGTAACCGGTTCCTCATCGTAAGTCGGAGGATTGGCAAATATAGCAACACCAATGAAACCCGTCTGCGCGCCCACATAACTGATCGTACCGGCTACCGATGAAGCCATTGGCATAGCCGCGTTGCTGATTCCTGTCGCATAGTTGGTGCTGACGTCATAAGCGAACGCGGTATAGTAATAAAGCGTACCATTGCTTAAAACCGTATCTGTCGTACTCGTGCCTGTGCCGTTATACACTTCTGTGCCATCAGCGGCATTGGTTGGAAAACCAGTCGTGGCTCGTTGAATTTTCACCCCGGCAAAACCTGCTACAGGGTTCGTCCAGGCCAAATCAACTTCCTGATAACCCGCTGTAGCCGTGAAATCACCAACAGGACCCAACGGCACTGCTTTAACACTGCCAACGCAAAGAAAACCAATACCTGCGGCTATAATACTAATCAATACACTCTGTTTCCTCATTGATCTGATCTCCTTGTTTATTTACTGAACACTAAAGAAACGCCATGTTGCATATCAAAACCAGACACTAAACGCTAATAAGCATTCAGCGCAAGCCTCTTTTTTGAAAAAAACAATACCGTAATTACTCAGTTCTGGCCGCAGGATCAGGAATATACCACGGTTGACGCGTGCCATCCTTTAGAATTAATACCATGTAAACGGAACCAGGCCCATAATATTCTCCCTTTTGACTGAACCTTATCGCCGGTCTTCCATGATAGTCCGGAACAATTTCGCCTTCACCTTCCGGCTTGAGAATCTCGCCCGCGGGATCAGAAGAAATCACAAACCGGGAGAATTGACCTGACGCATATTCATCAAAATAACTGGTACTCAACAGAACAATCAGCGCACCACCCGAATGGTTCAGGGGCTTCCATAAAGTTCCATCACCGAATGGAGGATATATCACAGGTAAATAATTTATATCAGGGATCCTTATGCTCGTAACCACTTCCGCTTCAGACCAGCCAAAGCTGTACGATCTGAAACCGATGCTTGACCCCTGTATATACCATCCGCCGCTATCGCCATGATACACCGCCAGATCCGTCCTGCAATCTCCATCATAATCGCCCGGAACAGGCATTGCCTGATTCCAGCCAAAATGCAATGTCAATACGCCGCCTGCCGATTGATTGATATACCAAAGACTCGACGAACGATCATAAACAGCCACATCAACAATTCCGTCGCCATCATAATCGCCCGGAACCGCGACCGAACCCGGCCGGCCAACAGAGCTCACTCCAAACCCCATAGACGAACGTTGACTGTACCATTGCCCGGAACCGGCATGATAAACTGTTATATCCGTCTTTCCATCCCCATCATAATCAGCCGGCACAGGATCAGCTCCATTCCATCCGAACTTGACCGCAACGAACCCCAAGCTGCTTCGCTTCAAATACCACATACCCTGGTCCTGATGGTAAACCGCCAGATCGGTTTTGCCGTCCCCCATCATAATCGCCCAGCACAGGTTCGGCTTCCGTCCATCCAAAATTTTCCTGACGAAATCCGGCCAACGATTGCTGGATATACCATCCGCCACTGTCAGCATGATAAACACCCACATCCGCCTTGCCATCCCCGTCAAAATCGCCCTGAACAGGTTCGGCTTCCGACCATCCAAAATCCATGGACAGATATCCCTTCAAGCTTCTAGATATGAACCACTTGGACGGATTATCAGCATAATACAGTGCTTTATCCGTTTTTCCATCTCCATCATAATCACCAGGCGTCGACCAGCCAAACTGTATGGACATAAAGCCGCTCAATGTTCTCTGCAAATACCACGTGCGAGTCACAGGATCAAATACGGCAACATCCGCTTTGCCGTCGCCATCATAATCGGCGGGAACAAGATTTACCCCGGACCAACCAAACTTTCCCGACCAGAACCCTTCTTTGCTTTTCATTATATACCACATGGCAGTGGATTTATCAAAAACCGCGAGGTCGGCTTTGCCGTCCCCGTCATAATCAGCGGGAATTGCCGAAGCCGAAGACCATCCGAATGATTCAGTCCTGAACCCGTCTTTTGACTGCATGATGTACCACATGCCCGTGCGTGGATGATACACCGCAACATCCGTTTTGCCGTCTCCGTCATAATCAGCAGGAACCCCAACAGCATCCGACCAGCCGAATTTAATTACAATATGACCCAACTGTGATCTCGCGATATACCATGTACCACCAGCCTGATGATAAACGGCCGTATCCGTTTTTCCATCTCCGTCATAATCGCCTTGCTTTGCGTATGCTGAAGCCCACCCGTACAGTTTCTGCCTATATCCGCCACCCGAATATTTTATATACCATGTTCCGGAAGCTCTGTGATAAATTGCCGAGTCCGCTTTGCCATCCCCGTCATAATCGCCTGTTACCGGTATTGCCGTCGACCAGCCGTACCAATGCTTAACGAAACCACCGCCACTCAAAGAAAGGAACCACTCACCCCTTTGCCCGTATATACCCAGATCCGCTTTACCGTCCCCGTCATAATCCGCCGGCACAGGCGTTACCTGCGCGCCAAACGCAGATACACAAATAACCATTAACATTATCATGAATATAATGAAGAATTGCTGTTTCAATTTGTCTCCTGTTATTGTATAAATTTACATTTAAAGATATAGAAAGACATACCAATATGACAACGCTTTCAAAATTGTCAACCACGATCATTATCATTATCTCAGTCGTAATCTTTACTACCGGTTGTGAACTGAATGATGATAGCAGCAGCCGCTCTTCTTATATAGGCCCTGATCTGCAAGGAAGATGGAGCGGCCAATACTATGTTCTTGATTCCTCAAATTCGGATCTTCAGGAAATTACCGCCACAATATCACATGCCGGAAATAAAATAACATTGAAAACATCTAAACAGGCAATAGGCAACGTCCTTGAAGGCACTATCGATGAAGAAGGAAATATCGGCCTGACAGACCTGTATGACGGCGAGATCTGGACCACCTTCTACGGACCCGCGGAAACAGATCACGTCATAATCGCCGATTACCTTATGGAATATGACACAAATCCTGGGTCAGATACTCCAATTGCAGTCATAGAGCTCTGGCGTTAATCCGGAAAATCACCTGGCCGTTTCCGCCTTGATCCAGTCAACACGCACACCCAGATCCGAAGGATAACCATGTATCCCGTAGTTCGCTGGATCCCAGGTCGGAACAACAAGATCAACTGTCACAACGGAACCATCTGAACTGTCCGCAGATAGAATAACCTCATATTCCTTCCAGTCATTTTCAACAAGAAGTGTCGACAATTTCGAACCATTAACGCAAATATCTACCGGCACCGTTTCTTGCCCCATTTCAGGCGGACGCTTCGCCGCCAGCCGGAAAATGTAACGCGTCCCAACCGCCGGACCATAAGAAGGCATATACAGACTCGCCTTGCCCGCAGTCCAGCGAAACGTCTCCTTCGCGCTTTTCTGCATGGAATGAAAACCCTCTCTTAATCCAAGAGAGTGATATCCGATATCAACACAGACAGATTCATCAACAGGCCGGACAAACGCCATGTCGGTCTTTCTTAGTTCGTAGATATGCGCTTTTTCAACATCGTAATTTATCTCTCGCGGCAGTTGATAACGGCCGGCTGTTAGATGCGGTGATCTCGAAAATTCGTATGCCTTATACTCAAGATGAAAAAACGGCGAGAAGAACGGCCCACCAACACTTAAATAATATACACTGGCTCCGTCTTCCAGCATGTCTTTCAATATTTCAACTGCCCGCCGCGCCTCATCAATGTCACTGCCTTCCTGCTGACGCGATAATTGATATGCCGGCAAACCAAACGCGTACCTTAACGGCGTCGAATATTTCCAATGATCACAAAGAATAAAATCAGCATCCGCCAGATGACCGGCAACACGCCGCATAAAATCGGGCAGACCGTCATATTCTCTTACCTTTATCGCTGGATAAGACTGATAAACACAATAGGTAAGAATCAAACCCAGAATCAGGCTTCCTGCCGTTTTCCTGCATGCCGCGCGTGAATCGCATAACAATGCCAGCGGCACACTGGCAAGAACACAGAAAAACGGCACGACAAACGGAACATATCGGCGAATTGCCCACATGTACAACGGATGAATCATCTTATGCGCTATCAAAACAGCACAGGTAACAGTACCTGCCATCATAAAAAGCCACTGTCCAGCCGTCCACTTGCTCCATCTCTGCCGGAAAAAAAACGCCGCGCTCATAATTAAACCTAACGGAGAAATAAGCTGACCTATCAATACCATGTTCCGCGCCTCCTGCCCGGGAAAGAAACGCGGCCGCATAAAATACAGAAACAAACCGGCAAACGTAACCATCAATCCGGGCACCCACCTGGTCAGCCATTCCATGTCCAATACGTTCATCCTGTTTTTTTCAAATAATCTTAATGACCATATCGCCATACTAACGGTTAACAGGGCCGCCACCATGCCGGGCACAATTAACTTTGGATGATTCCATAGAAAGGAAAATAGAAAACCGATCATCGTATCAGCCATTACAGCACTGCGCCAAAAGGCGGCTAAAACAGTTATCACGATAAATCCAGATACACGCCGAATAGAATGAAGTCCGAACATCAATCCATACGTGAACAGGAATAAGGCTACACCCACAATAGCCAGTAATGCCGTACTGTGAGAAAGAAAAGCCGCGGCCAGTCCGACTGCCCCCATCAGTTCACTCCGCCAATCACCGTCCTCGGGCCGGCGGGCAAGAAAATAAAACGCGCTGAATAACAGGAACTGAGTCAGCATTTCAGCCCCCGGAAACCGGGCGAAATATATCTGTGCCGGACTTAATACCAGCATAAGAGCGCCTATTTCAGCCGATGTTCGTCCGAAAATACGCCTTATCGCCAGAAAGAAAATAGCCAGAGCGTAAATGGAAATAATGTATTGACCATAATAAACACCCGTCAAGCCAAACAAACCGGCAAAAATGGCAAGCCATGAAGGATACAAGTGAAAGTAATCAGGCACTACTTTCCCGCTTTCTTCATCAACAATTAAATATCCCGCCTGTAACGTGCGCCTTAATCCTTCCTTCTCATGCAAAAGGACCTCACGCCGATCAACATCAAGAACAGGTATTAACGAATCTTTGACTTCAATGCTTCCGGTACGACTGATGTTCATGGCCGTTGATATATACTCGCCTGGATCCCAACCGCCCCGCAGATATTGGAACGGCCTGGCAAACAGTATAATAGCCAGAAGCAAAAGAAGTATTAACGACCTGCTTCCACCAGGATCATCCGAACAGGTCTCGGTCGACACTAATCGCTTCCTGTCCGCTAAACAACATGCTACGCCCAGTAACAGCCACACAGCAACGCATGAGAAAAGATTGCGTATCGTGAAACGGCCCGCATCTGCCAGACACAAAGCGGCAAGTGAAAGAAATAACGGTCCGCACACAATGCACACAGCCAGCTTGTCAATCAATGACACCCGCTTCTTCCGGAAACTTATGTAAAGCAGGACACCACCACCGCCCGCGCCGGCGAGTAAAAACACAAGCATAACTAAAGAATTCAACATGAAATCAATCCTATTGTCTGCCGCCCCGGTGATTAACCACGCAGAAACAATATTTCCTGCGCCTGATCCACACATTCACAGCCACCAATATCAGGGTCGCCATTATTCGGTAAAATCGTAAACCAATATCCTGCGAACAAAAGGTGTCAATGTTTCACGTATGGCTTTCTGATGGATTGGATCCGACTGATACGATCGCAATGCTGCTTCATCGGAAAAAGTCATGAATACAGCCACGTCAAATGAATTATCCACTACAGGTCTGTCATCCGGAAGCACTTTGCCGGCCACAACAGATACAACACCGGAAATAGCCGTGAAACTTTTTGATGCGTCAATAAGCTGCTCGCGTGCCTCTTCATTGCCCGGTTCTTTCAACCAGCATATCACCACATGATAAACCGAGCCGTCAACACTGTGCCTGTCCCCACACCAATTTAATGTCCCACATCCAGCCGACAGTAATGATGCGGACACCAACACCCCATATAGAACACTCCGTAAAATCACAAGAATTCCTCGCTGCCTATTGCCCGGAAGAAAGTGACTCTATCCGCTCTTCAAGATCATTGATCTTGCGTTCGGAAAAATCCAACGCATCATCACGCCTGACAATCGTGTCTAATGCTTTATCTAAAGCCCTTTCCAGCTCGGCAATTCGCTTCATGGCCTGTTCCAGTGTCTCAATTTTTAAACAGTCATCTGTCATAATGCTTCAAACTTTAAGCCCAGCACATCCCAACCCGCTTATTTCACGAGTTCAGGCCAATCAAGGCCAAGGCATTGAGGATGAAGCTGTATGAATATACCGCAAATCCTCAATAACGCCGGCCTTGGCAGGCATGGGCTCGCCTTTGGTGAAAAATTGCATGCATCTTTTCTTTTCTGAACCATATTACAAAATGTATTTGTCAAACAATCTTTAATTACTGCACAAAGCCATTGTTTTACAACGTCTTATCCCACACGCATGCAATTCTTCATGAAATATGCGGGTTAAACGTCAATCAGAGAATCAACTGGACTCGCAACAATGATGCTTTATTTATTGTTTTATCATATCCATTCCCATATTCTCTCTACTGGTTACTCGTAAATCCAAAGGAGATAATCACCATGAAACACATTTTGTCTAATGCCATATTCGCCCTGTTATTGCTCCCTGTTGCCGTGCATGGGGAAATTAAACAAATAGCTTCCATTAACTTTCTCGGTAATGTGCTGGCATCACAGGACATAAGCGCTATCGCGTTCTTCGACAATTGGCTGGTCATCGGCGCAGATGAAGGCGCTCAAATCCAAATCCTTGATCAAGTCACTAACTCCATATACAAAGCAAGAGAACACAGCCTGTCCCTTCTGCAGGGCGACCAGGAAATAGATGTAGAAGGCATGGCGCGCCAGGATAACCTTCTTTATGTCATTGGCTCTCACTCCCTCAAACGTAAAGAAGTAAAACCGGACAAAACCTGCGCGGAAAATTATAAAAGAATAAAAAGCGTCACCGCCGAAACAAGCAGAGACAATATCTTTCGTCTTTCTTTCAATATGGACACAGGTCAGGTTAATCCTGACATAAAGGCTATCAGTCTGAGAAAGATTCTCTCAGCCGATCCGGTACTAGGCCCTTTTACCAGGATTCCGGGTAAAGAAAACGGCGTTGATATCGAAGGAATTGCCGCAGATAATGATATTCTCTATATCGGATTCCGCAGCCCCGTACTGCGTGGAAACTATACGCCGATCATGATAACTTCCTTTGACAGCCCGGAAAACTATCGGCTGGTTTATCTGCATCTTAAAGGCAACGGGATTCGCGACATTACCAAGGTAAAAAATGGTTTCCTGCTAATCGCCGGCCCGCCCGATGAAGG
>JAQBFJ010000094.1:0-6321 GCA_032123435.1 Verrucomicrobiota bacterium | reverse complement strand
CCACATCCCCATTTTTCAGGAGCGTGAATAAGTCTTACAATATCCAGACATTGTTCTGCTGGCGCGCTTACGGAACATATCACAAGGTCATACGCTGGATAAGGCAACAAATGTTTAGCCCATTCTTTTTCAAACATTCTTTCCGTCAGCCATGCCCCTTTCCATCCCCGTCTTTGCATCCACAACCATGGCATAAGTCGTTCAACTGACAAGACGCGATCAACATGCGGGCACAATTCAAACAGATTCATCGCGTGCGGCTGAACCATAAGGTCTATATGAGCATCAGGCCAACGTCGCCGAATCCACTTAAGAGTTCCCGAAAAGAGAACACAGTCTCCTATATTGTCAGGACGAAACAATAGCACTCTTTTAAATCCACATTCTGTCATGTTATTAACCTTATGATCCGCGCAGAAATCATAAATTGCCGACATTATTCGTTTAACACAGATCTAGTGAAACAAAACGGCAATATTGAATGCAACAGCTCCGTTGCCCGCCAACTGATTAGGCCAAGAGGCTTTCTGCGGAACGACCATCTAAGACAACTTCTCATCTTCTGTACAAATGAAACCTTAAGAGTATAACCATGGATATTTCGGTGCCAGATGGCGGCGTTCGTGAAGGCCTGTCCCATCAACTCCTCTACCCGTTCAGCTTTGGCCGTATATCTTCTTGGATTGGCCAGCGCAACTCGGACAACGGCTTCAATTTCACTGGTATCACTTTCCAGATTGAGCTCTTCGGGCACATCCAGCATCTCCATCAAATATTTCACCTTAGCTTCCCTGCCTATCCCGACACAGGGAACGCCCATCATCGCACAAAAAAGAAAAATGTGCGCCCTCATAGTAATAACCAGTCTGAATTGTGAAAGAAACTCACAGAATTCCTGAGGTAATAAATATCTATCATAAACCTGCCCTTTATTACCCAAACATTCACTTAACACCTCTTCCGTTACCCCGAAGTCCGCCCAAGGTTCCTTTCGGACCTCACTCAAGATCCCTTCGAACACAAGCTCCGGACTTTCTGCTTGAATTAATTTCAGAGCTTTCTTCATTGAGCTCACAAATTCACACACATGATCCCTGTGTTCACTGACCACATTAATACCGATTTTAGACAAGGACAATTGAGGCAATTCCTTCTTGGGCTTGTATAGACAGAATGCTGCATCCGCAGTAACATGCGATCTGCTCAATGGTATTCCGATTTTTGTAATATTATATTGATCATCAACAGAACGCAGCGTTATAACATCAACGAACTTGGTGATATACTTTGCCGTTAGCTTTTTAGCCCTGATATCCCGTAAATCGCTGGAACCAACAGCCAGCATAGACACAGGTTTTTCATGTTTTATTGCAAGATCAATCAGATCACAAAAATAGCCGATAGGAAAATCAACCCCTTGAGTATCAGTTATCAACGATCCGCCACCAAGAACAACATGGCTTGCCCATCTAAAGGCTTCGACAGACCCCAGCCTGCCCACCTCCCAGCAGTGATCCAAAGCAACATGTTCTCGCGTTCTTAGCGGACAAAAGGAGAGAGCCCCAATTTCCACATCATGAACATGAGTACGAAAACAACGGACTAGACCTTCCAAGATAGCATCATCCCCGATATTTCCTGCGCCAGCAGCACTACAGAACAGCACTTTCATTAGAGATCAACCCCAAAAACGACATACAATACAAAGCCATTACCAAACAATTTAGCACATTTGTTCCTGAAGTCCAGAAATGAAAGGAGCATCCTAAGGTCATACAATCTTGTGTAAATTCATTTTATTCGCAGGCCGATTGATGCCAAGACGAATCGTTATGGTGCATGTCTTAACCTATTGCCAAGTTTTGCCGTATATCGTACTATAGATATCATGAAATCTTGGCTTATCTTAAAGAGCAAGAAAGTTGTCGCTGGTTATCACAACTTTCTGTTTTTAGCCAAATGTCTGGTGCGCCACTTGTTACGTCAATCGAACGTTAATCGCTGGTCTGACCCAAATAACTACCTGCAATTCTGGGAAGAACGAACTATCATGATGAGCACCATGATTCCTGCAAACTCTAAAGTACTGGAGTTTGGACCAGGACCAAAGCTTCTTCTAAAAAAGCACCTGCCAGAAGGTTGTACATATATGCACTCCGATATTGTTAGACAATGCGAAGATACTATTGTTTGTGACTTAAATGGTAAGAACCTGCCCCCTTTTCCCGTTTCCGACATTGCGGTTTTCGCCGGCGTACTGGAATACATTTATGACATACGCTATCTTGTGTGTCACTTAAGCACAATGTGCTCAAGGATTATCACTTCTTACAATATCGCGCAATCCAAATCCATCAGCAACATCGTTCACAGAAGAAAAAACGATTGGGTTAATGATTATTCCGAAAAAGAATTCTTTCGAATATTTTTAGAAGCTGGATTCATCTGCGAAAAGAACATATCGTTGAAAAACGAGAAGATTTTTAATTTTGTAAATAGTCCTCATATCATCAACACTGACCGGCAGAAATAAAAGAATGCCCTCATCTACATTGTGAATCCACGCCCACCTCCTGCTCTGCGACGCCACAACGCCCATAGTTTTCCTAATATCGGAATACTTCGTATAAGCTTACCGTAATAATGTCTATTAAACAGCTTGCGGCGTACGGCCTCCAGCAGTGATGGTTTGGTTGGCATGATCATTATTACAAGCCGTTGATCGGCTTCTTCATCGACGGTCAACCCAGCAGGATGCCTCAATGGGAACTCCATGTTTTGAAGAGCCAGACCCGCACAGGGATGTCTTTTGTTCTTTGTATGAAGCGCATTTTTACCAAATCCAATATTTGAAACAAGGTTAACATTCGGCATAATGGAAAAACTATTACGAATTCTCTGAGAGAAAAGCCATTGAGCATCGCACGTATCAACAGCACCACAGAACACATCATCCCAAAGGTGTTCACAGAACAGCGCGACTTTTATGTCTGGAAACATATCATAGTGACGTTTTGAAGCCTTGGTTTCAGGCCATAACGGCATGTCCGCATCATAGTATTGCCAAGCGCGACGCCATGTTGCCCAGCCCCAAACAATAGTACACCTAGAGAAACGATAACTATATTGACTTGACCGGACTCCTTGAACAGGAGTACTGCCAGCTATATGACCAATACGTTCATCATTTCTGTACCGTTCAAGCATTGTCTCGCAAAAGCGAAAGAAAGTTGGATGTGGTAGACAATCATCTTCAAGAATAATTGCCTGTTCCACATTTTCAAAGGCCCAGTCCAGTCCGCTTGACACTCTTTTCCGGCAGCCGAGATTCGTGTCGGAATAATTTTTCAGAACATTACAGTCCCAATCAATATGTTCTACAATTTCACGAACTTGCGTGCATTTCTTTTCATCGTTGCTGTCGCGTGGCCCATCAGCAACCACAAGAAGTTTTTCAGGCCGTGCTTTTGCAATCTCTGCAAAAACACGCGCCGTCAAATCAGGTCTATTGAAAACCAGAAATACGACCGGAGTTTTCATGGTTTACACATTCTTCCTCGCTAAGGCCCATAGCCGCCCTAATATGGGAATACGCCGGATCCACATGCCGTAAAAATGCCTGTTCAGCCATGTTCTTCCGGCATTTCGCCAAAATATACGCCAAAACGGCTTGCGTGGACGCCAGCCAGACCATGCCGTCTTATCTAAGTAACGAAAAAATAAATTTCTAGATGGGTGGATCCCATCATAATCCCACGGTTTGATGCTACCCATGAAATGAACGAGCTTGACAGAAGAGCTGTCTCGTTCTTTGTCCTCCCACAACACATCGCTGTCTTCCTTTTTCCATGCTTCCACCAGAACATTCCAGCTATCGTCAATCCTGCACCAATCATTCCATAGTATCGCATTAAGTCCATCCATGTCGTGCCAACAAATCAACTCTTTATTCTCCTTTATGAACTCAAGTATCCTTTCAGCAATCCTTTCATTACGCCATCGCACACAATCCAACACAAGCACACCCGCACTCAAGCAGGGAGCATTACAATCTATGTACAAGCTTGAGCATTCCGCCAACCTGCCCATCGAGCCAATAGTTTTACCAGGCATTTCTGCCCCAAGTAAGGCCTTACCTTCAAAATCCTTAAGCCACAGTTCATTAATATTGCCAGTCACAACAATATCAACATCCAGACAAATCAATCTCTCTATATCCTGAGGCAATACATTCAGAGCCAACAACCAATAGTACGTGGCAAGTCCCACATGTCCAAAAACGGGAACCCCTTCAAGGAGTTGCACTGGTGGAATGACCCACTGGAGATCTATCCCCATTCCTTCTAGTGATAATTCAACCAGCCAACGATTACGCTTTTTGATTCCGCCATCCATGACCCATACACGCATGGGCGAAATGCCATGAGCGTTCATCGCCATTGATCTCAAAGTAACAGCCAAGGCTTTTACGTATCGGTCATTCGCAACACAAAGCACTGCCGGACTATCTGCATTTTTAACCATTCAGAGATCTCTTGTTTCAATCCATTGCAATCCCACTGTGGCTCCATAAGGAAAACCACACTTTCTTTTTCGCCAAAATCGACCTTCACTAAAACAATCTATATTTTATATTAAGACAATGTCCAGAAAACAGCAAGGCCTCATGTATGTCTAAAGGCACGCTTAACAATATTCCACGTCAGTGCGGGACCATTACGAAGGATCCACCACAAAAACGTTACGCTGCACAATGCGCGACGAACCCAATAACCAACAGGCATCATTCCTGACCTAATGACTTGTTTTGGTGTTTGCCACATGATCCGGAACGATTCACTGACAAGTTCTTCCGGCTGTCTTTCAATCATTTTTCGCCACAAGTTGCGACCTTTCTTCAACTCCACAAATAAACCCAATAACCTTTTAATATCCACGCGTGATATGGTGCTGTACTTCCTCTCGATATCCGCAAGAATATTGTCAACATCAGTAATATATCCCTGCTCTTTCGCGGCATGCGCCAAAACACATCTACCAAATGTCGTCTGATAGTACCGGCTGAGCAGTTGAGTTAAAAACAGGCCGAATGCCTTATTCGACATCGTCATGCTTGTCGATGTCTTTCTGTATTCTCCGGTAAATATGTCTATAAACTTTGGGGCTGCAATCTGAGCCATTCGAACCCACATATCCCAATCCATTGAATGCAATAGATCTTCATTAAATCCGCCAAGCTTATAAGCGAGTTCACGCGGATGAATTACATTAAGAACACTGATAATACAGCCGTACTGCAGATTTATAGCCGAGAATGCCCGTGTATATGTCCCCAGGTCCTCATGTGCTTGAAACTTGCCGCCTACCCGATCTCCCATCAACACCCTTGACTTGGAATAAGCCCACTCAATTTTTCCCGTGCTCACAACATGCCACAATTGTTTCAGATGATCCGGATAATAAACATCATCATCATCCAGATAACAGATGTACTTTCCTTTGGCTTTTTTAAGTCCTTCATTCAATGCCCCGGCAAGACCTCGATGCTTTATCCGGCTGTAACGTATTTTATTGGAAGCAAACGATGCTGTAACATCGGAAACACCATCAGGCCCGCCATCATTGATCACAATCAGTTCGAAGTCGTTGTATGTCTGATTCAACACACTCGCAATGCTTTCATGAATACCATCGCTTTTACCAAGTGTAGGCATGATGACCGATATTGAACATTCATTCGCACTGCATGTTTCCATAGGCTTGAGATCCATCGGATTCCCGGCGTTGCGCAGTGTTTCATACACGTCGCGAAGTGCAGGATCAATATCCAGCGCCCTCAAAAGGCACAAATAGGCCATGCTCCGGTTTCCGCTAGCTTCGTACATGTCTGCCGCGCGACGGAAGTCGGAAGCTTTTCCTTCGCCCAGGCAAGCAGTTATATAAACCTGATCATCCATAAAAATATTCTTCCCTTTGTGCCTTTCCATGAACTCCGCCTGCCCGCATTGCTGTCGCTGCAAGCTGCGTGGTAAATATCTTTTTTCTTACCACCCGCGCCACAGGCGGACACAAGAAACATTCACCACGGAGAACACGGAGGCACGGAGAATATCCTTCTCCGAGCTACGCAGGGCAAGCAAAGAACCGAGGTTTCATCAAATCCAACATTGCTTCGCAATCCCGGATTTGATGCAACGTTGCTATTATGGAGTAAGAATGGATTAACGATCTAATCATATACCTCATCTCCCTTGTCCCGGCGTAGTTTTTTAACCCGAAGCCGGATCCTCTCCACACGGGTTATTGATTTAATTTGAGACG
>JAQBFJ010000093.1:0-3207 GCA_032123435.1 Verrucomicrobiota bacterium | reverse complement strand
CCCATCCTCCGCACCGATCGCCAGCACCGCGTTCGTGTCACAGAGAGAATGAACACGCACAAACGCGTAGGCTGAAACTTCTGTTGCGGGAGGATAGATATGATTGAAGCTGACTATAAATTCGGAGTCGGCCGGATCGGCCGAGTTACGTTCAACCTTCTGCCAGTATACCTGCTTGCCATCTTTGCCTTCGTACGTCGCGGCTGGATCGAACGACTGCAGTTCGACGGCATTCGTAACATCACCGGGGCCGCCGCCGGGGTTATCGAATGGTCCTATTACCCACCACTTGGGAATGGATGGCTGGTTCGACTGGGTGGCCGTGAGTGTGAACGACCTGCCATACCATACAAGTTCGGCGCGGGCATTGATCGCGAAGGACGTGTTTTCGGCGTTGTTCTTGATCATTTGCTTTATGAAAAGAGGTGTACCTGCCTGCATTAGCACCTTGGCCGGCTTTGGATCTGCGATTAAAGCGTTGGCTGGCTGAACAGTGAAGCTGACAGTTCCTGTGGCAGTGCCTATCGGCAGGTTTTTAAACAGAGCATGCAGTTCCAAATCGCCAGAGTTGTTGCTGTCATTAAGGGTAAGCGAGAAGGAAGCTCCAAACATCAAATCAAGCACCAGCTTTTTGTACTTTGCATCGGCATCGCACGTTTCGATGGCGGCGAGGATTGAGGAAAGTTCCTGTCTGAACGCGGCTGCGGTTGTACGCTGTAGTGTTTCGTCGCCGGATATGGCGGCAGACATTAATGCGTCGCGATGCCGGACAAGATTGTCGGGCGCGCTTTTGCCCAGTCGCCAGCATGCTTCATGCGCCATGCATGCTTCGTCGCTATTGGCGATCCTGAATGGGTTAATCGGGGCCGGCACTGTCATCATGTTGGGATCCAGGATGGTGCCGGCATCAAAGAAAGGCATTATACCGAAATGAACGTCCATGTATTCCCCGCCGGTAGATTGGCTCAAGAGAGACATTGGCATGGTCATTAGACGTTCGCGTTGCTTCTTGTGTAAAGACACGGTAGAAGTAAACTTTTCCATTTTAGAATTGTCAGACGCCTGCGCCCGCAAGGTCAATACAAGCGCCTTTTTTTCTATTTTCAAGTTCATTCCAAACTTGTGGCCGGCGGAACGCATTTCCTGAATAAAGGTTTCGGGCAGTGGTATGATGCGTTGTTAGATGACGCATTCAGGTCCTTCAACGAGAAGTTGTCTGCCATCTTCGATCAGGATTTGCACCATGCCGGGCTCATGGGCTTCTTTATCACTCAGACCTGCCTGTATGCCGTAGCCGCCTCCGCCCTGGTAAAGAAGAACGCGCAATTTGTGCATACCAGGTTTTAATTTGACGTTTCCATAACGGGCGATCATGCCGTGCGGGCCGCCGTTGCTGACGATTTCGTTGTCATCGATCCATAACCAACTGCCGTCATCACTTACAAGGCCGAAATTATAGTCATTTTGTTCTTCGATTTTCAGCCATCCGTTCCATTCGGCCACAAATCGTTCCGTCTGTGTTCCAAGCGCAGTTGCCAGCCCAGCCCTGGTAATGGTTGTATCTGTTATGTTGGTGACAAGATCACCCTTGCGTACTTCATCTGCTTCCGTTGCGTTTCCGGCTGTCTCGGCCAGCTCATGTATCTCAAGGTTTACGCCCGGCATAGTGCAGGCTTCGTCGCGAAAAAGGTTCTCCGTTTTAAATGGTATAATTGGATGTTCGGTTACGACGCCGAGTCCGAGTCCGACGCGGCCCTTGTCCGGTTTGAGCGAGAGATCAAGCATTGCGCCGATTGATGGTTCGGCGACACCTCTGCCAATTTGCCCTACGACTTCGGGTCTGGGCTCGCGTGGGTAGTCCATGCGCCAGTTGTCGTCAGCAGGATTCCCGTCTGGTGTCAGCAGAACATCCGTACGGCCGCCACCCGAGCCGCGTGACCAGAGCCAGCTTCCATTCTGCTCGAAAGCCCAATTGATGTAGTGGAAAGTATTTGTGTGTGTGTCGAACCACTGCCTGAAGTCGGCATTGAGCCGATCCCATCCACCATAAATTTCGGCAAGCGGCGTATATAAATCCGGTTGTGTATCGCCGGCATCGTGGCGCGGATACAGGATGGCATCGCGCCACACGTAATAATTCAGCAAGTACTCCGGAGAATGACGGAGAAAAGCCATCATCATGAAATTGCCCGCGTACCCCATGCCGCCACTGACCGCGAGATCTTGAAATGACCGGAGCGGCGTTGCCATATTGATAATTTCTGCCCGTCCGTTGTCGAGCTGATTATGGATTGGTGCCTTGTCAAGCACCCAGACGGTGAGTTGTTTCCTGATGGGATCGTAGACATGATGCCCCATTTGTTCGGTATGTCCTTCGCCGAACCAACCAGGCCAGGCAATACCGGGAGACACGCAGTATTGGTACAAGTGTGAGCATTCGTGCAGAAGGATAAATCGCTGGTGGTACAGCAAGCCGCCGCTCGGATACTGATACGCAATATTATGGCCGGGCTGACACACGCCGCCGCCGCCGAAAGATGTCCAGCCAAACCCATCGCTCTGGGCGGCCTTACACATCTGTTCGTTGGATGAGCCATACACCACGGTCATCCGCTTGGTTTCTATGCCTTCGGGTTCGCGGCCGAAAATATCGACATAGTGTGGGTAGGCGAGTTCCAGAAGCTCGAGATAATAACGGGCCCTTTCTTCCGGATAATCTGTTTTGAACGCGTAATGCTGGCTGACATACCAACTAAACCCGGTAGTATTGCCGACACGACTGCCGGAAAATGTCCATGGCACTTCCTGACCGACAGCAACGATAGTAATATCTTTTGCAGTAGAGGTGCGACCGGAGACAATTATTTTGGCAGGTGTTTCTTGTGGCGGCGGGACCTCGGCTGCAGCAGGGCGAATGTTCAGCATGGTCATCAAGCATACTGCGTAAGCAATTAGAATTAAGGTGCAATTTCTTTCCATAGTATGTTTTCTTTCTATATTATATTTTTAAATTGCCTTATTCATATTTGTTTAATCCAGACACCCATTTGACCGGGTTCACGGTTATCCCACGTATAGTAAGGAACAGCTGTAAAATCGCAAGGTTTCAATTGCGGAGCTTTGGAGCGATACAAATCGTTATTCCAGTCAGAAACATCAGTTGCCATGGCTTTACCTGTAATCAGAGTTATTCCACCCAGCAGACTT
>JAQBFJ010000092.1:0-5124 GCA_032123435.1 Verrucomicrobiota bacterium | reverse complement strand
AATCAACCCCGCCATAAACCAGAAACCTGAACGAAAGGAGATGGTCCGTGAACAGGCGTCCGAAGGAACGGCAATGCTTCGATCCGTACGATCACAGAAACACATTCCGGTAACGAGCAGAGAACAACAGGCAACATTCAGGAAGCCGGCAAGCGGATCACTCATGAAATGACCGCACAAATAAAACTGCAAAGGAAGTCCCGCCGTAATCAGCGCCGCGACCAACGCTGAAATACGCGACAACCCCAGGCGAATAGTCAACAGATAAACTAGCCAGCACGTTCCCGTGCCAATCAAACTCAAAACAACACGATTTAGCCAGAATTGTCTTCCGAACAACTTATAAATACCAGCCAGCATTAAAGGATAACCAGGAGCACGGAACGCCGTTGGTGATCCACCCGGGTAAGCAATAAAACCGTCACCGCGTGCCGCTGACCAGGCCATGTGTTCAAATTCTACGGTGTCCGATCCACATGCTTCCATATCCGGTCCGGAATTGAATCCCAGGAACATGCCTATACCCAGGCGCAAAGCAAGCGCGAACAACAGAATTCCGGCAAGCACAAGATATTGAGAAAGACCACAAATGTTTTTCTCGCATTTCATCTTTCCAATTCCCGCAGACCCAGCATTTCGCTGACAGTAATCGGCTCCAACCCATTGGCTCTGACTGTTTTAATAAGATCAGGCAAATCTTTAACACACACATCGTTGTCATCATGCATCAAAATTATATCTCCCGCTCTTATATCGAAATAATTCGGAATATCATCCCCCCATTTCCCTTCATGCCGCATGGAATCACGCGCATCAAAAGACCACAAAATAGTTTTATACCCCTCTTTCCTCAGCCATAAAAGATCCATGAAACCTATTCTGCCTGCCGGCGGACGGAATAGACGCGTAGCCACTCCGCACACTCCCAGCTCCCGCGCGCACGCGCGCACTTGACCACGTATATCCAGGCTCGAATGGTCAAAACTATGTCCACCGATCTCGTGACCACCCGCCAATATCATCTTTACAACATCATTATGAGCGGCAATCTCTCTTCCTAATAGAAAAAATGTCGCGCGCACATTCTCATGCTCCAAAATCGATAACACTCTGCCGGTAGTATGAGCATTAGGCCCATCATCAAAAGTAATGGATACATACGGCAGTAATCGCGACCCCTGCCGGCAAACCATCTTTCCAAACAGCAAGTTCATAACTTTACCTTATCAACAAACAAATTCCCCGCCTCCCCCAGGCGGACACAAGAAATTTACCACGGAGAACACGGAGACACGGAGAATATCCTTCTCCGAGCTACGCAGGGCAGGCAAAAGACTGAGGTTACATCAAATCCAATATTGCTTCGCAATCCCGGATTTGATGCAACGTTGCTATCAGGGAGTAAACATCCGAGACAACCTCTTCCCCTCCCTTTGCAGGTTGTTGATTTAATTTTTGAAACGTTTGTTTCTAAATTAAATCAACTCTCTTCTCTGTATTGCTCTGTGCCTCCGTGAACTCCGTGGTAAATATTAATTCCCCCTCAATCATCTCTTTCTATCTCCCATGGCAAGCTGTTCAAGAAATATGAAATAAAACTATCGTTTTATTCAGATTTCTTTAACTTCTTCTCTCCTCCGTGCCTCCGTGAACTCCGTGGTGAATATCCCCATGCACGGGATCTACTTCTTCGCTTCAAGACTGATCAGCCATTGCTTGACAATGTCAACATCGTTGGCGTGCGGGCGGAGTTTCAGGTATGCTTTGTAATGACGCATGGCTTTGCCGATATCTTTAATCTCATTCTCATAGAGAATAGCGAGATTATAATGAGCATAAGCGTCACTGGGATCTATCCGCAAAGCATTAAGATATTCCACTTCAGCATCTTTAGACCTTCCTTCCTTCGCATAAACAACGCCCATATTATAATGCATGTTCCTCTTCTCAACATCGCTGACACGCATAACTTCCTTGCGCGTTTTCTCAAGCAGATCAGCCATCTTTTCCGCTTTTACCAGTCGGTAATCACGTTTTTCGAGCTCCCGCCGGGTTTCTTCCAGATCCTGCTCCGTTGCGCTAAGAACCATATCTTTTTCTGACGCAGTAGCCTTGATGGATAAAAGCTCCTGTTCCATTGCGGGAATCTGCTTGAGCAGTTCTCCGATCATTTTCTTTTGTTCCTTTTCAACAGATTTAGAATAATCCAACATCTGCTTCAATTCCTGGGCTTGGGTGACCTCTTTGACTGCCTTGGTTTTTGCCTCAAGCGCTTCCCGGAGTTCCTTTTTCAGATTAACGTTTTCCTTCTGCACCTGTTCGAACAAATCAGATCCTGGCCGCACCGAACTTGTAGGCTGATATTTCGACTGTTGTTCCAGAGCGCTTAACTGCCTGCGTAATTGCTCCAATTCATCGTTGAACCGGGCCTTTTCTTCCTCCGCCTGGGCAAGCTCTGATTCCAACTGCATGACCTTATCCAAATCAGCGCCGGACAATTCTTTTTCCTTATTAATATCCTGAATCTTGCTCACCAGAATGGACAATCGTCCTTCCATATCCCTGATCTCATTGCCGCGCAGCTCATTCTCCTGCCTGGCTTTTTCTTCACTTTGCGTTACCTCGGCTATTTGTCTGCGAAGATCGAGATTACTTTTCAGCAGTTCATTATAAGCATCAACATCAACCCCCGTGTATTTGGAGCCGGACGACTGTTCTTCACCTGCGCTTTCCTTATTAACGCTTTCTTCGTCATCAAGCGCAGGCTCATCAAAGTTCAAAAGAATATTCTCTTCATCAATGTCACCAGCATCCGTTTCCGCGCTCTCCGGCGACTCGCCATCCTCCCATGACCAGGAAAAATCTTCCGCCGCGGCAAGATTAACGCCGAGCAATAACACAACCAGCGACAGAATGATCCTTACGGCGGAACACATAACGTCGATTCTGCCATGTTTTATCATCTCTTCTTCCTCCAAGCACAAACGTTCAGGAAATATGAATAAAATTCCAATTTTATGCAGATTTCCTGAACCTCTTCTCCGTGCCTCCGTGGTAAACTGTTTTCATTCTTTCATAAAACTTTCGATACTACCGCTTGTTCTACCCGGTCTACCTTACTGCTTTTGCCGGTTTTTCAGTTCTACTGTCAACAGAACGTAATGGTTTTGGCTCCTTCTTCACATCTCTTAGAAGTTGAATTGGCTCATCCCCGCCAATAATGCGCGGGGTCAGAAACACTATTGTCTCTTTTGTTTCCTGTATCTCGGATTCAGATCTGAACATCAAACCCAACAGCGGAATACGGCTCAGAAACGGAACGCTGTTTTGCAGTGTGCGTGTTGCTTCTTCTATCATGCCCGCGATGATTATTGTTTCACCATCCTTCACCATGACACTTGTTGAGGCTTCCGCTTTCTGCACAATAGGAATGGGATACATAGCGTTATAAAAACCGTCCACCGTGCTGACGCTTGGTTTTATATCAACCGTAATAAATCCTTCATTATTGATTCTCGGCGTCACATGCAGCGTAACACCTACAGGAATAAATGCTATTGATTCCCCTATTACATTTGTCGAGCCGCTCTCAAAATCCGCCTCCGCATAAGGCTGGTCCCGGACCGTTTCTATCGACGCTTCCTGCCCGTCAAGCACCGTAACATGCGGATTTGATAATATCTTCATATCGCCAATGGTTTTGATGGCATCAAGTATAACCGTCAAATCCGTGCCGCCCATTATCGTGTTATACGTTACTGATCCATATCCCGAACCAGGCGCGTTAACCGAACCCAGCGGCGAAGCCAGCGGCGGCACAACACTGATATTGGCCGCGTAGCGAGGATCTATTCCTTGAAATAGATGATGCCAGTTTATGCCAAGCTTCCATTCCTCACTCAGATTCACCTGTACGATTTTAGCCTCAATGAATACTTCCTGGGGCCGTTTGTCAAATATCTCAATTATGTTCGCTATCTTGGCCATATTATGGGGAAGATCGGTAACGATCATGGTTCTGCTCCGCTCATCCGCGTGAATGGAACCAGCCGCCTGATTGATCAACGGAGTGATATGTGCCTGTATTTCCGCCAGTTCAGCATATTGAAGCACGAACGTCTTGGTAACTGTGGGAAACACTCTGGAAATAGTTGAAATATCGGATTCAACGATAATTGCCTTCATTTCCGCTATCTTCTCAGGCGTATCAATAAGAATAAAAGTTCCCGTCATCTGATCGGATACAACCGTCCCGATAGAACTTTTCACTGATTCAACCAGCGGCAGAAGTCGTGTGGTATCGGCATATTCCAGCTTGATTACCTCAACCTTCTTATTGTCATAAAAGCTTGTGCCATAAAACTTCTGATATGCTTCATCCGTCATTATTTGCAGAATGCCGTCTTTTACTTCATACGCGAGGTAATTGGCTGATAACACCACTTCCAGCGCGTCGCCAACAGTGACATTGCTGAACCTGAGTTTCGCGGTTAATCCCGTAACATCAGTGCTTATGACAATGTTTTTCAAACCTCCTATGTGCGCCAGATATTCTATCAACTGCACAACATCCATAGGCTTGAGCGCGTTGAAATCAGGAACATTCCTTTCAAGTCCAGGCAGGTTATAATCTCTCAACCGTTTGGGTGCGGATCGAATTTCTTGCCTGTTATTTAATTCGCCGCTCAGATTAACGACAACATTCGAAGCAATGCTTTCGTTAGACACCTGTCCCTGAGCAGACGCCATTAACACGAAAGTCGTTAATCCGGCAATCAGCAAAGGAAACCCATATATGATCTTAATTTTCATACTTTGTATCTATTTAGCCATCCAGGCGGACACAAGAAATTTACCACGGAGAACACGGAGGCACAGAGAATACAAAAAAAACCGAGGTTACATCAAATCCTGTATTGCACAAGCAATCCATGATTTGATGCAACGTTGTTGTCAGGGAGTAAACTTCCGAGACAACTCCTATCCTCCAACATGCAAAGTATTGATTTAATTTCGGACGTCAGTCCCGGAATTAAATCAACTCTCTTCTCTTCTTTCTTCTCCTCCGCCTGCCTCGCCGAAGCTTTCTCGCGAAGGCGGGTGCCTCCGTGAACTCCGTGGTAA
>JAQBFJ010000091.1:0-7247 GCA_032123435.1 Verrucomicrobiota bacterium | reverse complement strand
CGCACAACTTTGCCACCCACAGTGTGGGATTTCAGGAGTTTTATCTGCACATCAAAGTCAAGCGACCTGCTGAAATAATAATCACCTTTCCCACTGAGACTCAGCACATCTCCATCTATTTGCACCTTATCTGAATGAATTTTGCCGTCGGCAATAACAACGTCTACATGCGCATCGGTTTGACGCAGAACAAAGTTCAGGCCGGGAATAATTTTCCCTAGGAATTTCGACAAGCCGCCAAACAAAGGAAGCATGAAGACTCGTCCATCCTTGATGCTGATTGTTCCCGAACCATCCGTCGAGAACGGGTTGCCTAACATTCCTTTGAAATTAAAATCAGTCGACAATCTGCCTTTGTAGTCGTGTTCTTCTTCTCTTGTCATCTCGCAGGCAATCTTAGCGAAATCAACATCACGGGCACTGCCACGGACCTCATATGCTATGTTTGTACGCGCACCATCCGGCAGGACAAACGCTCCACAACCATCAAAAGTTCCTTCGTATATTTTGCCGCTAACATTCGATATTGTATTTGTAAGGCACGACATTTCCATATTGAAACTGCAATCATCGCTGACAAGTTTTCCTATCCCCATTCCTTTACCTGACACCCGCGCCTTGAATTGCGCCATTCCGAGATCCCTGTAATCGGCCCTGCCCTCCGCCAGAACGTTAACAGGCCCATCGAAACGCCAGTTTACTCCTGACACAGCCTTGATGATACCTAGCATTTTAAGCATAGCCAGCGGGTTAATTGTTGATGTGCCTTTGAACTTGAGCTCATGTTCGACAAGGTCGAAATACATATTAGCGCGGCCCAGTCCTTCTTCGCGCGCCACAAGCAAATCCTGGACGACTACAATCCGGTTTGTTTCGCATGAATTAAACAAAACCCGGCCATCGGCGCGGCGGATATCGACATCCCTGTACATACAATCCCTCAGCCACACGTCTCCTTCGACCTTAAGCGTGCGGTCAGGTCCAAAAGTTTTGGCGAAGCGCCCTTCCCATCTTGGCATGACTCTTTTGAATTCAAACCAGTTAACCAGCTTGGTAAGAAACGGACTGAAATCCAGGAGCGGCAAAAGTAAATGCGGATCAAGGACAGCAGTGAGCCGGCTATCCATTGTTCCCGTCGCAGGACTGTACTGTAATGTCCCCATGACATTTCCCTCATACCTGTCCCGAACCAGTTCGCAATTGATATTATCAAGATACAGCATTGTTTCGTCCACATAGAGATTACAGGACATTCGCCTGACTTCAATTCCATGTACGATAAAATCATGAACGATTACTTCTATCTTTTCCGTTCTGACCCCTTCCCCGCTTACAACCGCCAGAGCTTTATCCCCGAAATTGTTCCGGCACACACCGCGGCTGATCTTTATTTTTTTAATCGGAACGGTTTTGCGTAGGAATATTAAAGGATTAATTCTAAGAACAGCCTCTTCCGCATCCAGAAATGCCGGCCCGACAACCCCTTTTTTATAAAACCGCACGTCTCTGACAACCAGGCCGTGTATCAGATCAAGTTTCATTGACTTCGCGTCAATGACAACCGTGCCTGATGGCATCCGGGCAATAATCCCGTCTTTCAGCCATTCAGGGAATCCTATTGTTACAAGGAAAAGAACGCTTCCCAGTACACACACAAGGAAACACAGGACAAGGCCCAATGATATGCGCTTGAGGGCAAGACAAAATTTGCTCTGCTTTGTCATTTCCCCTCTGGTGTTGTCGGCTCAACAAGATCTCCTGCAAGCTTATCCGCCAGCTTTTTTTCAAGAACAAAGACGAGATCCTGCCCCTGCACCATGGCGTAAACATCGCCTTTTTCGTCAGCGGAACCGAAGATTATTGATTTCCGAATACCCTCATCTCCGCTCAAAGTGAAAGTGAGAGAAGCTGAAATCGAACCAGGTTCGAGTCCGTATGTTTTTTTATTTCCTTCCTCATCATTATTCTCAATTCGAACGGCGCGCAGATTAGCGACATTAAACATCAGGTCGTTCATATTGTCAAAATTAACTTTGCCGGCTGTGGCCAGCTCGACTGTCCATGATCCCGCTTCATCTCTTATCACGTTCTGCTCGTTCCCCTTTTTGGTCAGTGTTACACGTCTTACATTCTCGCGCGACAGTGATAATACCGTACGGTTGCGGTACAGCATCGGATCGGCAGCCCTGCTGATCAATCCTTTCAATGCCTCAGAAGAGATTTCCATTACGCAGTCCCCTTTTTCGAAACAGACGAACAGATTTTCATCCTTGCCACCCCCACTACCTACCAGCAATCGCTGATTTGGAGGTGCTTCAGACACATTGGCGGCCGGCTTTTCCGTATCGTGCTTATCACCTATTCCTGACTCGGCAAGCTCTATTATGTATGCAGGTACGGCCAGGCCGTATTCATTCAGGTTAGTGTTTGCTATAAACGTTTTTACACTAAGGCGCGTTATGGCATCCACCAATTCATTGACAACCTGCTGATCTGCGGCACATTTGATGGGTTCGACGATCATCCAGCCACTATCCGGATTCCGTTCAAGCGACGTTTTTCTGTCACGGCTTTCGAGCGAAAGGCGCGTAATATCATCAAGTGTAAGCGTGAAAAGGTTCCTGTCACGCAAGTCATTAACACCAGCCGAGAAGATGTCAAGAATCCTTCCATCCACCGCGTAAATTGACTTTTCATCCCTGAGCTTGGCGTAAACTTCATGACCATCCTCCGTTATCTCCTTGCCCAGAACAAGTTCCCTGCCGACGCCATCACCATCCATCCACACTTTTATACTGGCAACGGCCTCATCAGCCGCGAGTCTGTATTGTTCGCCGTGTGTTTCATTGCTTGATTGGCTTTCAATATCAATAAGCTCACCGTCCGACGGCCCCTCATACGGATCCCATATAAAGCTTTTCACTTCCAGCGTATACAGCGCATCCAGCATGGATGTTATTTTTTGTTTATCTGCGCGCGCGACAACAGGTTGCTGTATATACCAGTTCCCATTCAACTGCTTCAACTCGATAAATCCCGTTCTGCCTTTTATTTCTATTTTTGCCGTCCGGGAGGAATCACCATGCAGAATGGTTCTGTCACGCATACGTTCTATTTTATCCGGTATAATTTCGAGCACTGCACTGGATGTAGTCATCACATCAGGACGGGAAGCTATTTTAATATATACCAATTCAGACAAAGGAACATCGCGTCCAACAAGTACGGTTATATGTCTGTTTTTAAGTCTGTCATGCAGAAACATTTTAACTCTCGGCCTGATTAGACCGAAATCATCCAATTTCAAATCTCTTCTTCGCTGTTGCTTTGCAGTCACAACATCCATACGCGGCATATTTTCTAACGCCCATAGTATTTGACTCATTCTTGATTCATCAGCCCTCGCGTTCATCGGGCGTTTAATGAACCATTTACCATTTTCGCGGGCACATTCTACGCGATATTCGCCATTCCATTCGACAATCAACTCATCTATGTTTTCCGCTTTCGTGTTAAGCACGAACACGTCCCGTTCCTGCTGTTCATCAGTAGTGAAGGAATAGCGATCCAACAGCCAGAGCGCGCCTGCCAGCAGGCATACAATAGCAAAGAGCCGAAATGTTGTTTTAAATCTCATTTTACCATATGCCGGTTAATGCCAACGCCCCATCCTCAGCGTCGACGGAACAAGAGCACTGCTATACCCAGCAGGGCGAGCATTGCCGGTCCACCAAAAGATATTACTGCAAATACAATTCTTATTTGCCTAGCATTCATATCCATTCTCAATTCACCAGGCGGTTTAGGAGCGATAGCCATGAGCGTTTCTCTTTCAATAAGCCAATTCAGCGCGCTCATGAAAAGACATTCGTTTCCGCCACCTGCTTCCTCCAGGCCTCCGTTTGAGACAAAATCGGAATCACCCACAACCACAATACGTGTTGGATTTATTTCCACGTTAATGCCGCCAAGCGGCCCTCTTTCCACCGCAACGGCCACGGGAACCGGTCCAGCCTGATCAATGCCGGCGTCAAAAACCGCGCTCTGGTTGAGTTCTTTTTCCGCCCAGCCTTTCCCCGAAGATAACACCAATGGAACAACTCTCGGTTTGTCAGATGGAACTGCGCCTGTGCTTGTCTTGCCCGGTAAAGGCATGACCGACCTCGGCATAAAGAAAGTAGTCATAACGCCCATCAGATTACGAGTAATAGGATGATCGCCATATTCGGTGACAACCAGTTCACGGCCGGTACGAGTATACTGCGGATCAACCACAACATCCATTTCCAGCATCACGCTCCACTTAGCGAGAAGCGATTCCAGCCCCGTCTGGAACCCGGCATCCAGAAGGAAGAAAACGCGGCCATTGTGCTCCAGATAATTCGTCAGTATAGCCAATTCGCTTTGCGCCAGTTCTTTTTGAGGTCCCGCTACGACCAATGCAGAACAGTCATCCGGAATGCTGTTTTTCCCGACGAGGTCAAGCTTCTTAACCGTAATTCCATCTCTTGTCATTACCTTTGAGATCCGCGAGTAACCAGTGCCCTTGCTATAATCGTCTATCGCGCGCTCACCATGGTTTGACAGAACGTATACAACCGGTCTTGCGATCTGGGTGATTGTTTGAATGGCTGAAGAGAAAGCCTGTTCACCACGGAAAAGATATCTTCTTTTATCAGACCGTTTTCCTATCAGCGAATTTTTGTAATCATCTATATCGTCTTCGCCCAGATATTTTCGTCTGCCCCCCGACTGAAAGACAACCACATTGGCATTGTTAACACCGTATTTTTCCGCTGCTTCCCGCGCGGCGGCAAAGTCACGCACGGGATCGACAATTACAACATTGAGGCCGAGCTTTTCGAGATTGCGTGATTCGTACTCATATTCCCTAAGCAGGTATTTGATATCATCGTGTAATTCATGAGTTCCAGCGAAGAACGACACTATATCCAGTTCACAATCCAGCCCGGCCAGCATTCCTTTTGTTTTATCTGACAACCGATAATAGCCACGTGATGTTATATCCCATCTCCGATAGTACCTGCCGGCGAGGCAATTAACCATTATCAGCAAAATCATACCCAGGCAGATCGCTGTCCACACATTGAAGCCTATAATAAATTTACGGCCACGATAGCGCCATATGCTTCTGCCTGCCTGTTTTTCCTTTTTATTCATGCCTCAAACTACCCTTTAACTATCGCCATCTTCTTGATTCCAGCGCGCGTATTGCCGCAAACAGAACGAAAATCGTGCCTGATACATAAAAAACCATTGCCCGTGTATCCAACAGGCCGCGTGAGAAATCTTCAATATGGCTTAAAGGCGATATATATTCGGCTATTTTATCCGAACCGCCGGGCAGTGTTGATATGACATGTCCAAAAAGGAGAACAGCCCATATCGCGCACAGACATGACAACGCCGAAACAATCTGGTTTCGGGTCATCAAAGAAACGATCAGCCCCACCGATACGCACAACGCGGAAACGAGAAAAATAATTACGCATCCGCCGACAACTGATCCTGCGTCGATATCCGCAATGCTGATTCCCGGCGTTAACCGCGCCAGCAGAAAAATATTCGCTATCGCCGGCGCCACAACTATCATTACAAACGTTAGCGCGCCAGCGTATTTGCCAAGCACTATTTCCTCTTCCGTAATCGGCGCAGTCATAAGCGTTTCTATTGTTCCGGTTCTCTTCTCCTCGGCAAACAGCCTCATCGTCACAACTGTTATAAGAATCGTCAGCCAGACAGTAATTGCCGCAAACAACATCACTGACAGCGGTTCGCATTTCCCCTCATTGCCGATAACTTCCATCATGAATGTTACACCGGAAACGAAGAGGAACAATACAATCGTGACATAGGCCACGGGTGATAGAAAGCATGCCGATAATTCTCTTTTCCAGATAGTAAGAAAGTTCTTCATTGCCCTTCTTCCGTTGTACGGCCGATTATTTCAGTAAAGACATCTTCAAGACTTTTCTTTTCTTCCTGCAGTTCACGCAAATCCCATCTATTTTCCGACACAATCCGGAAAATGTCGCGCCGAACGTCTATTTCCCCATCGCATTCACATAATAATCGATGCCAATTACCCGTAGATTCACAGGCCACGCGTTCCACGCCGATGATACCGCTGATCATATTTACGATGACTTCTTTGGGACCTTGTACCTCAACTGCAACACGTTTACATCCTTCAACGCGCCTTGCCAGTCCTTCGGTCGTATCTGAAGCCACAATTTTTCCTTTATTGATAATCAATACACGCTGACAGATCATTTCTATTTCCGGCAGAATGTGACTTGAAAGCAATACAGTATGGCGTTCCGCGAGGCCTCTGATCAGATCTCTGATATGTCTTATCTGGTTCGGATCAAGTCCTATTGTGGGCTCATCCAGAATCAAAACCGGAGGCTCATTTATCAGGCTGTCGGCAAGCGCGACTCTTTGTTTATAGCCCTTAGAAAGTCTTGCGATAATACGATCCTTCATGTCGGTCAACCCACAGCTTGCCGTAACTTCGTTCAGCCGTGCTTTCAGTTTTTTCCCCCTCAGCCCTTTCAGCTTGCCGCGATAACTGAGATACTCTTTCACTCTCATGTCATCATAAAGCGGCGCATTCTCGGGCAGATAACCGATATTCCGTCTGATTTCGACGGAATCGCGCAGTATATCCATTCCAGCTATTGATACTTCTCCGCCGGTGGGAGGCAGGAAACACGAGAGCAGTCGCATTGTAGTAGTTTTGCCTGCCCCGTTGGGACCGAGGAATCCGACTATTTCGCCGCGCGTTATTTCGAAGGATATATCATCAACAGCAACAGTACGGCCAAAACGCTTGGTCAGATGCGCGACTTTTATTACTTTCTCTTTTTCTTCAGGCATAACAAAATAGATCAATTAAAAATTATTCCGCGGATCCATACTATGCCGCACATCCCCTATCGTCAAGATCGGGGTTATATAATCATTGAAATCGCATCCACCACACCCAAAACGCTCAGATTTCACGACAGGCGTTCGAATTGATCATCAACGTTGGCCCTGAAAAAAATAAGTATGCCTGGGTTACATATGAAAAGCATACTTGCCACATCCGGAATGCTTCCTGTAATCATTAATTTTTCAGGTTGTTCTTGCCTGAATAATGAAGGTCTGTCAAATTCCTCTTCTACCCGTAATGAAAACAGATATCAACAAATCATTTTCGCGCGCGTGCGAAAAACTCTGTG
>JAQBFJ010000090.1:0-10858 GCA_032123435.1 Verrucomicrobiota bacterium | reverse complement strand
TGGATTATTACCAACTGGTTCCGTCCGGAGGTTTACTACAGGAGCGGCGGCTGGCGTGCCACATGGCGCGGCGAGGGCGGCGGTGTGCTGATGAACCAGTGTCCGCATAATCTCGATTTACTCTGGTGGATTACCGGCATGCCGAAACAGATCACCGCGAAGTGCAGCTTCGGCAAGTGGCACGATATAGAAGTGGAAGATGAAGTCACGGCGTTTCTGGAATATCCGAACGGGGCAACGGGTGTGTTCATCACCTCGACCGGTGAGGCGCCTGGCACCAACCGTCTTGAAATATGCGGCGAGCGCGGCAAAGTGGTTGTTGAGAACGGGGTTATAACATTTCATCGTAATGTGGAAGAAATGTCCAAATTCAGCAGGAAGACCAAGAAATTGTTCGCGTCGCCTGAAACAGAGACTGTTGTTATACCTGTGGAAGGAAGCGGCGGTCAGCATATTGAAATCATGCAGGATTTTGTGAATTCGATCAGAAAGGGGACCCCGCTCATGGCGCCGGCGCGTGAAGGTATCAACTCCGTGGAACTTGCTAATGCGATGATATATTCATCACTGACCGGTAAACCTGCGAAAATGCCGCTTTCCGCGGCCATTTATGAAAAAATGCTGAAGAAACTTATTGCGGGTTCAAAGAGAAAAAAGCAGGTTAAAAAGTGTGCTGGTTCCGTGGATATGGCAAAATCATTCCGGTAAAACAATCATGAATAAAAAAATAACATGTGGAATTATCGGGTGCGGGACGATTGGGCCGGTACACGCGGAATGTTTTCAGAAAGCACCTGGTGTCAGGGTGAAATGGGCCTGTGATCTTATCAGGAAACGCGCTGATGTCATGGCTGACAAATATTCCATTCCGGAAGTGACAACCGGCTACCGGAATGTTTTGCGGGATCCTGAAGTGGATTGTGTTGTTGTATGCACGGATCATGGAAGTCACGCTGAAATTTCCTGTGCCGCGCTGGCGTGCGGCAAGCATGTGTTATGTGAAAAAGCGCTGGCTCATAACAGCCGCGCGCTGAATGCCATGATGCGGGCGGGCGCACGCAATTCCACGCTGGTATTTTCCGGTGTGCTTCAACACCGTTTTGATGCTGTTAATAGACTGCTCAAAAAATACATGGATGAAAATCTTCTCGGCAAGATGCTGTTGTGCCAGCTTCGTTTCAACTGTTTCCGCGGCAATGAATATTACCGGGCCGACAAGTGGCGCGGCACGTGGGATAAAGAGGGAGGTTCCGTTCTTATTAATCAGGGCATTCATTTTATAGACATTGCCGCATGGCTGATGGGCGGCGCCACAAGTGTATGCGGATTTCACGCGAACCGCACGCATCGCGGCGTGATTGAAACCGAAGACACGGCGACAGCTTCGCTTTGTTTTGCCAACGGCGCTCTAGGTTCAATCACCGCGACTGCTTCCGATGAGGTGCGGCAATGGAATTCCGAAATGATATTATGCGGTACTGACGGCACCATAGAGATGCGCAACGGCGCGCCGGCCTGTGTGGATTTGAAGGACAAGAAAAAGGCTAAAATTGTTCTAAAAGCCCTGAAAAAGGCCGAAACGGGACGGAATCTGCTCTGTGGAAAAACATATTACGGAAGCAGTCATCCTCTGCAGGTTTCTGATTTTATCGGCGCGATCAGGGAGAAGCGGCAGCCGTTTGTTACTGCAGGTTCCGCGCGGCACTGTGTGGATATTGTACTGGCGGTTTACAAATCGCAAAAAACTGGGAGAACCGTTACTTTGCGGTAGAACTGGAGAATGAAAATGCATCTTACTGGTTTCGCGGATGAGGCGGCTAATGATCTGGACGGGCAGATTAAAGCGGTGCAGGCTTTAGGCTGGTCGCATATTGAATGCAGGAATATTGACGGTAAAAATCTGACGGCAATTACGGATGATGAATTCGATGTTGTGTGTGAAAAACTACAGAAAGCCGGCATCAGCATAAACTGTTTCGGGAGCGGTGTTGCCAACTGGGCAAAGCCGATTACGGATCCGCCAGACTCCAGTTACCAGGAATTGAAAATTGCGATTCCGCGCATGCATAGACTTGGCACCAAAATGATACGGGTCATGAGTTTCCATGTGCCGGAAGACGATTCCATAAATGATCCTGATGTCGTCAAGGAAGTAATCAAGCGAATGAAGGTGTTGACGGCAATGGCGGAAGATGCCGGTATTACGCTTGTGCATGAAAACTGCGATAACTGGGGCGGCCGGTCGTATGAACATACCTTGCGTTTACTGGACGCCATTCCTTCGCCAAATTTCAAGCTGGTCTTCGATACCGGCAATCCTGTTTTCCGTATGGATGTCAGGGGTAAGCCGCCGTATCAGAGACAGGATTCTCTTGAATTCTATCGCAATGTCCGTGATCATGTTGTTTACATTCACATTAAAGACGGCATTATGAAAAATGATGTTACGGAGTTCACGTATCCGGGTGAAGGTGATGGGCATGTAGTGGAGGTCTGTTCGGATCTGTTTCAGCGTGGATACGACGGCGCTTTTTCGATAGAACCGCATCTGGCGGTAGTATTTCATGACAAGTCGGTCCAATCGAAGGATGATATACGTTTCGCGAATTTTGTTGAGTATGGCAAACGGATGGAGAAATTGCTGATATCCGTTGGGTATCAGTTCATGAAATAACCGGAATTATGAAAAACCTGTTCTTGAATGATGATTTTATGCTGGGTAACGCGACGGCATGTTCTTTGTATCATGAATATGCTGTTCATATGCCGATCTTTGATTATCACACGCATTTAAGTGCATGTAACATAGCTGAGGACCGGTTGTTCAACGATCTTGGCGAAGCCTGGTTGGAACATGATCATTACAAGTGGCGTCTGATGCGGCTTGCCGGAGCGGAAGAGCGTTTTTGTACAGGCAAAGAATCGACGAAAGACAAGTTCAGGAAATGGGCTGAAATTATTCCGCTGGCGATAGGTAATCCCTTGTATGCATGGACGCATCTTGAGCTGAAACGTTATTTTAATATTGATAAGACGCTTAATTCCGAAACCGCGGATGATATTTTTGATAAAGCATCAGAATGTCTTCGAAGCCGTGAGTTTTCAGTACGCAATTTATTGCGACGTATGAATGTTAAGACGGTATGTACAACGGACGATCCGGCTGATGATCTTTCTTATCACCAAAAGATTCGAGAGAGTAATTGCGAGACGTCTGTTCTGCCGACATTTCGTGCCGATCGCGCGCGTATTATTTCAGATGTAAAGGGTTATAACAGCTACATGGATAAACTTGGCGCGGTAGCTGGAGTGGATATCAGGGATTTTTCCGCCCTTATTAAAGCGCTGGAAAAACGGCACGGGTACTTTGCTGAACGCGGATGCCGCAGTTCCGACTGCAGTCTTCAGCCGCCCTGTTTCAAGCAGGCAGGTCTAAAAGAGGCGGAATCTATTTTTCTGAAGGTGCGTGGCGGTATTATGCCGGATGCGGCTGAGCTTGCCGCGTTTGAGACGGCGATTCTGCTTGAGCTCGGCCGAATGGACGCCAGCGCCGGTTGGGTGACGCAATTTCATATCGGCGCGGCCCGGAACCTGTGTTCCAGCTTGTACAATTCTTACGGGCCTGACGCCGGTTGTGACGCCATTGGTGACTATGAAGTCGGAAAACCGTTCGCTTCTCTGCTTGACGCGCTGGACGGCAAAAAGAACATCTCAAAAGTTATCGCTTACAATCTTAATCCGCGTGATAACGAGTTGATTCTGAGCATACTCGGAAGTTTCGCGCGCGGCCCCGGGTCAGGCAGGATGCAATACGGCCCCGCATGGTGGTTTCTGGATCAGCGTCATGGAATGGAGCAGCATTTGGCTTTGTTGTCGTCTTTTGGATTGCTGGGCCGTTTTATCGGCATGACGACGGATTCCCGATCGTTCCTGTCATATCCGCGTCATGAATATTTTCGCCGGATTCTATGTAATTTCATCGGTGAAACGGTGGAACGCGGTGAATACGATGATGATTTATCGCGGCTGGGTGAGATTACGCGGAATATCTGTTACACTAATGCTGAACGTTATTTTGCCGTGTCATAAGGCAGAGCTGGTGTGCAATGTTGTTTCTTGAAAAAATCTCTGGAACCAAAACATTAAGTTTGCCGGAACTGCGTGAGGAGTTACACGCTGCTTTGCGGAAGCTGGGAGAAAGGCGTTCGGTGCTGGTTGTTCCGCCTGATCATACGCGGTCCGCGTCGCGTGCCGGTGAACTGACGGGCATGGTTTATGATTTTTACGGGGAAAGGCTCAAGACGATTCTGCCGGCGCTCGGAACGCATCGCCCTATGACCGCCGATGAAAAGTCGCACATGTTCGGGAATATCCCCGCGGCAATTTTCCGTGATCATGATTTCCGGAACGATGTTGTAAAGCTTGGTGAAGTGCCGGCCGGTTTTATATCGGAAGTTTCGGAAGGCGTTCTATCCTTCGCGTGGCCGGTGCAGGCCAACAGACTGCTTGTTGAAGGTGGTCCTGATCTTATTCTTTCGATAGGCCAGATTGTGCCGCATGAGGTGGCAGGTATGGCGGGTCATAGCAAAAATATACTTGTTGGGACAGGTGGCAAGGACGGGATTGATTTGAGTCATTATCTTGGCGCGGTTTACGGCATGGAACGGATGATGGGCAGGACAGACACGCCTGTGCGGCGTGTGTTTCAATACGCGGACAAGCACTTTCTTAAAACAATGCCCATAGTTTATGTGCTTACCGTGATAAGCACTGACGGAAAGCGGGTGGAGGGCCTCTTTATTGGGGATGATGAAGAATGCTTCCGGCGTGCGGCGGCATTATCGCAGAAAGTAAACATAACAGTGCTGGAAAAGCCTCTTAAAAAGGCTGTTGTGTATTGCAGTCCGGTGGAATACAAGAGCACGTGGCTTGCGAACAAGAGCATTTACCGCACGAGAATGGCGATGGCTGACGGTGCTGAGCTGATAATTATGGCGCCGGGTCTGGAGCGGTTTGGTGAAAGTCCGGCTGGCGACCAGCTCGTGCGACGTCATAGTTATTGCGGTACGGAAGCTGTCTTGCGGAAGGTAAAGGACGATCCTGAGCTTGCCGGCAGTCTGGGGATAGCGGCGCACCTTATTCATGGTTCGACGGAAGGGCGGTTCAGGGTTGTTTATGCGGCTGGCGCCATGACGCGGGCCGAAATCGAAGGTGTTGGTTATGAATACGGCAGTATGGAAGACTGCATGAAACGGTATGATCCCGCGAAATGTAAAGATGGCTGGAATGTTGACGCTGACGGTGAAAGGTTCTATTTTATCAGTAATCCGGGTTTGGGTTTGTGGACAACAAAAGGTAAGGAATAGTTGAAGTAATGAAAAAAGAAAATATAGCCGCACAGATGTACACTGTTTGTTCTTATCTCAAGACGCCTCAGGATATTGCCAAGTCGCTGAAGAAAGTTAAATCGATTGGCTATGAGGCGGTTCAGCTTTCCGGTCTTGGTCCGATAGATACCGTTGAGCTCAGGAAGATGATGGATGGCGAAGGGTTGATTTGCGCGGCCACGCATGAAGATATGGATATGATTTTGGATGAACCGGACAAAGTTGTGGAAAAACTGAATCAACTGGGTTGTATTTACACAGCGATTCCGTCTCCAGGCAATATAGATCTTTGCAACGAAGCCGCGGTTGCCGCCTGGATTAGCCGGATCAATGATGCGGGCAAGGTTTTTACGGAAAAAGGGAAGGTGCTGACCTATCATAATCATCATATAGAATTTCGCCGGTTAGCCGGGCGGTTGATTCTTGATATGATTTACGATGGGACTAATCCCCTTTATTTACAGGGCGAAATAGATACATTCTGGGTTCAGGCTGGCGGCGGCGATTCGATCGCGTGGTGCGAGAAGTTAAAAGGACGGATTCCCTTACTGCATCTCAAGGACTATGGGGTTGATTCTGAAAACAATCGTATTTTCGAAGAGATTGGTGCCGGCAATCTTGATATTCCCGGCATAATCACGGCAGCCGAACGCGGGGGGTGCGAGTGGTTCATTGTTGAACAGGATTCCAACTGGGTAAACAATGATCCATTCGAGTCGTTGAAAATCAGTTTCGATTATCTGGCCGGTCTGTGTGGGTAAGTTATCAAAGAGGGAGGCGTGAAGGAATGCCGTATCGAGACGTATTGGCATCGGACTTTGTGGTGATCATATGAGTGACGACTGTAAAGTTCTGCGAAATGTTGAGAGTGAATTCTCTGATTATCTGCGTGATGAATCGCGATGTGTCGGGCGTGCGGACTCAATATCTTTTCCCAAACGAGAGGATGATGTCAGAAATTGTCTATTGATGATGCGTGAGTCGAAAACCCCGGTTACGGTGCAGGGCGCGCGCACGGGCATTACGGGCGGGGCCGTGCCGGATGGCGGGCATATTCTCAATCTATCCAGAATGAAGCATGTGGGTGAGTTGCGCGAGGATGTGGCAAGAGGTTGTGCCTTCGTGAAGGTGGGGCCGGGCGTGTTGCTTTCAGAATTAAACGAAGTGGGAGCAGGAAAATATTTCTTTCCGCCCGATCCCACTGAAACGTCGGCTTCAATTGGCGGGATGATTGCGTGCAACGCGTCCGGATCGCGTTCTTTCCGTTATGGGTCGACACGCGATTACATAGAAGGACTCCGGGTGGTGCTGGCGGATGGGTCTATCTTGAACATGAGAAAAGGCTATTCCATGGTGTCCGGGCGCCGGTTTTCCATAACAGCAGAAAATGGCAGTGTTATAGAGGGGAAACTGCCGGACTACAGCCGACCGAACATTAAGAATGCCGCAGGTTATTATGTTGGTGATGACATGGATCTGCTGGATTTATTCATAGGATTTGAGGGTACGCTTGGTGTTATTACGGAGGCCGAATTGCGGCTGGTTCCTGATCCTGCGGTCAAATGGGGGTTGATGATATTTTTTCCGTCTGAAGATGACGCGATAAAATTCGTTATACATGCGCGTGCTCTCTCTGTTGACAAGAGTGAGAGCGGGTATCCGGCGGCGATGGAGTTCTTTGGCTTGCAATCACTGGCTCTGCTTAGGGCGCAGAAGCATGGGAATCCGGCGTTTGAAGAAATCGTGGAGCCGCCCGACGAATGGGAGTCGGCTGTATATGTTGAATATCATGGTGCTGACGAGTCGGAATTCGAGGAAGCCGTATGCAGGTTGTCCGATTTAATGGCTGAGCATGGCGCTGATGACAGTGCCACGTGGCTGGCATCGGACGAGAAAGAGATGGATCGTCTCAAGAAATTCAGGCATGCGGTGCCTGAAGCCGTCAATCTACTGATAGATGAAAGACGCAGGCGGCATCCGTTATTGACGAAGCTTGGTACCGATCTGGCGGTTCCAGCGGACAAGCTGAATGAAGTAATGAAACTTTATCATGATGGTTTAGTGGAAGCCGATCTGGAGCATGTGATATTCGGTCATATTGGAGATAATCATGTTCACGTTAATATTCTGGCGAACGACATGGCGGAATACGAACGTGGCGGCAAATTATATCTTAAGTGGGCTCAAGCCGTAGTTGCGATGGGCGGCACGGTATCGGGAGAGCATGGAATTGGGAAGTTGAAGAAAAAGTTCCTGAAAGTTATGTATGGCGAAGACGGGATACGGCAGATGCGTGAGTTAAAGGCGCTTTTTGATCCTGAAAACATTTTGAACAGGGGGAATTTATTTTAGTTCTTTTGTCTGTTCATGCCTGTTCACTGGAATGGAGCAAGCCCAAGGTCAGCCATCGAATTAATACTTAACTCTCTTTTCGTTTTTTATTCTTTCATAACCTTCCCAGTGACCTACTGTTAAAAAACCTTCGAAAGACAGGATGACAGCTTGCTGGGCCAGCTTGTTATGACCTATTATCCCTGTAGACAATTATTGTGCCTGATAACTAAAAAATAAGGGTACTTTAGGATCTCAGGAGAAAATCCAGAGCATCAACAGACCAGACAACCGGATTTTCACCTCAGGCGCAATGAAACAATGAACAAAAACAGCAGGTATGCCGGACTTGCAACGCCCTTTCCAGCACTTCCGACATGTCTGTCTAAAATTAAGTCGTTCGAACGACAATCAAGGTGGCGTATTGAATGAGCAAAAACCTCTTGTACGGTAACACGGTCAACCTCTTCTACCCGTCTCGCGTCAAACATGCAATTGAACGGGCATCTCCCAGGATTCGTCTACTGCCTTCACATGTAATGTGCCGTGATAGTCTCCGGCTCGGGCGTTATCGGGAACGTGAACCTTACCTCCCATATCGCAGGCATAATGAGAAAACAGTCCGTTTACCTCCCATTTTGGAGATAATCGGAAACCCTTTAATTAGTAGTTCGGCAGAAGAAAGCAGCTCTTTCCCTTGTATGAATTAATCCTTTTTGGTAGTCTTATCTCATGAACATGGATAGAACAAAATTGTCGATTGTCGATCTGCGGAATTCATCTGATACCCAATATTGGTCAGATAAATCCCTCTTGGAAAGATTACGAGCAGTTCAAATTGACAGACAGGTTGCATATGGCACAAGCACTTCCGACATGTCTGTCTAAAATTAAGTGTTGGACGTAAGAGAAATTTAATCTTTGCATCATATCAGCACTTGGGTATTATGACCCTGTGAGCAAATATAAATACACCAGATATTTTGAGAATGAGGTTTTGCGAAGGCGGACTTATCTTAAGAAAGAATGGTGTGAGAAGGTTATCGACAACCCAATAAAGATGGAGAAGCAGGAACATAATCGCTTTCGCTTCTGGGGCAAGATTGAGGAATTAGACGGGAAAACACTCAGGGTCATAACCCTGGATGACAAAGTAACTATACATAACGCTTTTCCAGACAGGGGGTATAAGAAATGAAACTGAAATATTATCAAGAAACAGACTCTCTCTACATTGACTTGTCATCCAAGCCCAGCGCAGAGACAAGGGAAATATCTGAGGGTATAGTGCTTGATTATGATGCTGACGGCAATCTGGCCGGCATAGACATTGATAATGCAAGCAACAAGATGGATCTTCACGAAGTCACACTTAGCAGTATGCCTTCCGACCTGCATACCCAGATTGCCTAATTTCGTTGAGCGGGATAGCCCCCCCCCATCGCTAAGATGGTGCGCCTGGCGAGGCTCGAACTCACAACCTTCAAGCCCGCCTGCAGCGCTTGCAGCTATCAGCAATGCGGGCAGGCTCCGGAGGCTGTGGGTATCCAGCAAGTTCTGAACACACATCCCACTCTTCTATATTCTTATTCAACAGGAACTTATGATACATTCTTCGGCTTCATTTTGGAATAGTTTATTTGGGGAATTTTCATGAAAGCTACTGATATACCTATGCCTGAGAAGTGGTCAGATCTTGTTAGGAAGAGCATGTTGCATATTGCTGGTCTAGTTCGCTGGAATATGATTAGCGTTCATGCCAATTCTGATGGGCTGGAGAATGCATTTGAAGTCCGACATGCATCGGAAGTGCAACGCCAGACTAATGAATTAACGCTTTGCAATGAGCAAATACGAATCATGCAAACCAGGATGGATAAGATTCCGGCTAAGAACCGGCCTTATTATTCACCGCCGGAACGGCTGGCAATTCTCAAACTGAAAGCGGCGAGAGGTTGGAATCATAAACAAACTGCCGACGCATTCAGAATCTCAGAAGAAACCATTTCCTCCTGTATGAGAGAACTTGATATTGAAGGTGAGAGTTCATTAGTACAGACACCTGTGCCGGTGAACAAGTATCCAGAGTTTGTGGAATACGTGACACAGTGGCTGAAAAGCACTTACCCACTCTATGGCAAGAAGAAGATTGCGGAGCACTTTGTCCGCGCTGGCCTGTTCCTTTCGGCCTCAACCATCGGGCGGCGACTCAAGGAACGATCTGTTATTAACCCTGATGATCCCCCACCCATCATAGAAACTGATGATTCAGAAAAACGCAGCATTATATCCAGAGAACCCAATCACATCTGGGGCGTTGATTTTACCGCCGTGCCGACAATGTCGGGATTCTGGACGTCATGGAGTCCAAATGCCCTACCCCAGCAGTTCCCATTCTGTTATTGGGTATTTATTATCATAGATCACTTCTCTCGCAAGGTTGTCGGTTTTTCACTTTTCAATAAGCCACCTTCTGCCAAAGAGATCGTTGATGCATTGAAGATGGCTTGCAAACGAATTAAAGGAAAGCCCGGCCACATCATATCCGACAAGGGCTCCCAATTTTTCCCTTCAACAGCAAAACCTGAAAACAGGAAAGACCATCCGTATCACAAATGGTGCAAGAGGATGAAAATCCAGACTCGCTTCGGTGCTGTTGGAAAGTATGGCAGCATTGCTATCGTAGAGCGCTTTAATAGAACCCTCAAAGATGAATGCACTCGCAAGATATTTGTTCCGTTCTGCTTTGAGAAAATGCGTGAGGAACTCGCCATATTCATCACATGGTATAATGAGTTGCGCCCGCACTCTTACCTGGACGCTCGAACGCCAGAGGAGGTGTATGTTGACGCGCCTCCAATCGAGCAGGTCGAATCAGCATCGAACTCTGATCTTCCCGAGTTCAGCGTAAGAATCTCATATTTCGAAGGTCGAAAACACCTTCCGATTGTTGAGATTAAAAAAGCCGCGTAGTGAAGCATGTCGATTGAGCAGCATCGTCGAATACGTTACCGCTGTGTCAAAATACAGAATTTCCGATCATTTGCACTTCTCTGAACAGTTCTATCATACCGGCAAGATCATCACAAATCGTAAATTTCTGGTCATTTTATAGCTCAGCAACTCGCTGGTCACCTACA
>JAQBFJ010000089.1:0-2928 GCA_032123435.1 Verrucomicrobiota bacterium | reverse complement strand
GTCCGGACTGATCTGGAACCTGCTGGACAAATCAAGCGATCCGGATGAATTAACGGCGGCGGTTGTACGGGATTTTGATGTTTCCCCGGACGTTGCCCGGAAAGACACGGAAGCGTTCCTGTGCGAGCTCAAAGAGGCCGGCCTCGTGGAGATTGTCTGATGGACTGCCCGGAAATGCCGCTGTCGACCAACGGTGAGTACCTGGCCGAGTTTCGGCGGCGCACGGTACAGCGCAGGGTGCCTCTGTCCGGCGGCATCAATCTGACCAATAGATGCAACCTCGGTTGTGTGCATTGCTACATTCGAAATTATGTCCCGGAATCAGCTTCGGATGGTGGTCTGTTTGAGTTGAAGACGGAGCGGATCCTCCCGATCCTGGATGACGCGGCAGCGGCTGGCTGTCTCTTCTTCCTGATTACCGGCGGTGAGCCGTTGCTGCATCCTGATTTTCCAGTTGTGTATCGGCATGCCCGTGAGTTGGGAATGCTCGTGACGGTGTTTACGAACGGCACATTGCTGGATGAGTCGCATATCGGATTGTTTTCAGATCTGCCGCCGCGTCATCTCGAAATCACGCTGTATGGCGCTACGGAAGAGACGTATGAATCCGTTACCGGTGTGGCGGGATCTTATGCCGCCTGTCACAGGGGCCTGCAGTTGCTTGCGGAGGCGGGCCTTGTTTTTAAACTGAAGGCCATGCTGCTGACTCTCAATCAGCACGAGTTGCAGGATATGGAGCGGCAGGCGAAGGAGTGTGCCGTTTCGTTCCGTTTTGATTCTTATGTGGTCCCGGCGTTGGGGGGGGATCGAGGACCGCTTAAGTACCGGGTTGACCCACGGCAGGCTGTTGACGCTGAGATGTCGGATCCTGAGAGGCGTGAGGACTGGGTGGAATACGTGGAGACGCGGGGTCCGCCGCCACAGAACGAACACCTCTACAAATGCGGCACGGGCATAACGAGCTTTCACATTGATGCTTTTGGACGGCTTCAGCCATGCCTGATGGTGACCCAGCCGTCGGTTGATCTGACCCAGGTGGGGTTTGAGACCGCCTGGAGACGTCTTGCCGAGGTTCGGGACATTGAGGCACCGGACAATTTACCTTGCGGGAAATGTCCGGATCTGCGATATTGTGGGTACTGCCCGCCTGCGCTGGAGCTTGAGAACAGCCTTCATGTGGATGCGGACAGTTTTGTCTGCCGCCTCGGCCAGTGTCGAAGAGAAGCTGTGCAGGGGTGTATGAAGTCGAGACGAGGAGTGGGCTTGAAATGAACGCGCGAGAAAAGAAACGTTATGTGAAGCCCAGGCTTCGAAGCATAGAGCTTGAAACAAAAGAGGTCATGGGGGTCGGATGCAAGACGCCTACCGGCATTCCTAATAGTGCGGAGGAGGTTCCAGGCTGCGGAATACCTTCCTTCTGTCTTGCCGAAGGCAGTTGAGTTTGTGTTGTCTTCGCCTGGGCCTCTACCTTCGATAGCATTTTGCGGCGCACTTCGTTAGAGCCATGATCCGATTCCCTCGTTGTGTCGAAATAGACGGCAAGAAACCGCCTGCCAAGCCGTAGCGCAGAGAGAACGAAGGTTGGTCCCGGTGAGCCGAGGACGAGAGCTGAAAGACACGGCTCGGTAGGGACGCGATGCTCGTTCGCATAAAGCTACGGCGGACAGGTGCCTACCGGCGGTGAGAAGTCAGGCAACTCATGCCGAAATACGTACATACAAATCTCCTCTGTATTGGTGGGCTTCAATTTCACTTTTCGGAATCGATCCAATGGCCGGATGCCGGGCCGCTGGCTTCCTATCATCCATTCTTGAGCAGGCCGTCTGTCCCCGCCGCCGCTCCGGATATCATAAAGGTCCGACTCAAAGCCGGTTTGTCACGGCATGAAGATGACATCTGTAACCTGGTTGAGAGCGGCAGTGGGATCCGATGGTTCAGGGCAGGAGGAGCGCATGTGGTTGAGAGCCTCCTGCCGCACATCTCGCCAGATCCGCTGTGGGCTATCGAAATGAAGATTGATGAGCAGGAGGCCACCCTCTGCCTCAGCGATCTGTACATGGAGAAAGAAAAGCGAATAGAGAGATGGCCAGTGGCGGTGCCACGCTATCCCAGGGACCAGCATATGGCGATGCATTTCCTGCCGGGGCTGCGGGGCGCGCTTATTCACGCAGCCGGCGGATGTCATAGTGGCCGAGGATTTCTGTGTGCCGGCAAATCAGGGGCCGGAAAGACCACTATTTCGAGGGTGATATCAGAACGGGGCGGCATCGATCTGTTGACCGATGACCGCGTGATCACGCGGCGTGGCCAGGACGGCGGCTTTGCGGTCCATGGCACGCCATGGACGGGGGAAGGTCAGTATGCCACGGCCGGGACGGCGCCGCTAAACGCGATATTCTTCCTGCACAAGGATTCTGAGAATCGCGTGGAACAGTTGTCCACTCTCGAAACGTTTGAGCGATTCATGCCGGTGACGAGTGTGCCGTGGTTTGACCAGGACCTGGTTACGGCTACCCTGGCACATGTGGAAGAATTATCGCGTGTGATTCCGGCGTATGATCTGCATTTTGCCAGGGATCAGGGGGCGGCAGAACTGATTGCGGATACCGTCATGAAGTCAATCTGAGTAAACGTTTCATTACTTTGCCGGGCAGTGAAGATCCAAGCCGGGCGGCCAGGGCCCACAACCGTCCTGCAAGACGGCGGCGGACAGTCTGGAGGCTGTAAGATGCGCCGTCACGTTCAATCATTTCTACACGACCGATAAGTCTCTCTGCGTCAAGAGGGGCATCAGGCTCTGTCAGCGCATCACCGCATGTTATCCACGCGTTACCTGTGCGTCGTATGATGCGGTGTGCCAGTAGAGGCGAATTCTCTGTTCCGGCCAGAACGATGTCGCCAACATCAACGCCGTCCACCGGGATCTTC
>JAQBFJ010000088.1:0-5583 GCA_032123435.1 Verrucomicrobiota bacterium | reverse complement strand
CCGAGACAACCTCATCACCTCCTGATGCAGGTTGTTGATTTAATTTTTGAAACATTCGTTTCTGAAATAAATCAACTCTCTTCTTTTCTTTCTCCTCCGAATCTCCGTGTACTCCGTGGTAAATATCTTTCTTCTTACCACCCGGCTTGCCTCGTCGAAGCTTCCTTGCGAAGACGGGCGTCCCCGCCTCGAGTACCCGAGGTTGCATCAAATCCAATATTGCTTCGCAATACCTGGTTTGATGCAACATTGTTGTCAGGGAGTAAACCTCCGAGACAACCTCATCACCTCCTGATGCAGGTTGTTGATTTAATTTTTGAAACATTCGTTTCTGAATTAAATCAACTCTCTTCTTTTCTTTCTCCTCCGAATCTCCGTGTACTCCGTGGTAAATATTCCCTTTCCCGCACTTGGTTATTGGATATTCAATTCTTTTTTATCATGCTCATTTTTTCATTTTATTTTTGACGCAAACGGCTGAAATATTAACCGAACGTTCCGTTGTTCCATCCCCAGTTTGATGGCGGCACATCAGTGAAATTCAAAAAGATACGGTTGGGATCTATGTCAAAAGATTGTTTGAGCAGGCCGCATATTCCTGCGCTCAGTTTCTTGTTTATATCAGGGCTGAGACCGCCTATTCCGCGAATGTCAACGAAGGCGCCTGGCCCGCCTTTGCCGGCCAGTGATATATCAGCGGATTCAATCGCCGCCATCACATACGCTATTGGTTTGCCGGTGGTGTCGGCAACGATCTTCGTCGCGTCTGTGAGTAATTTGTCTTTTTTCTCGGTGGTTAGATGCGCTGAAAGATGAATTTTTATTAATGGCATATACGTATTCCTTTCTTCTTGTTTCCGGATAATTTCTAATACTTGTTTAACCAGAATGTTGCGCGAGTGTGCGGACATGTTCTGTTGCGGCCGTTGCCAGTCCGGGCAATGCATAGCCACCTTCCAGAACTGAAACCAGTCTACCCTCCGCAAAGTTGTTGGCAATATTAAGGCAGATTTTGGTCATGTTCGCGCAATCTTCATCAGAAATAGCAAGTGCCCCAATTATATCACCAATCCTGCAGTCGAATCCAGCGGAAATAAGCACCAATTCCGGCTTGAAAGATTGCATTGCCGGCAGAAGTTTGCTCATCATGCTTTGTTCTATTATTTCAGTCTTGCCTGAGCCAATGGCGCAAGGACAGTTCATTGTGAAGCCCTTGCCTTTGCCGGTTCCTGTTTCATGCGCTCTTCCTGTTCCCGGATAGCAGGGCCATTGATGGGTGCTGAAATAAAAAACGGTGGGATCGTCATAAAATATATTCTGAGTGCCGTTACCATGATGAACATCCCAATCAACGATCAGTATCTTTTTTACACCATGCTTTTTCTGAGCATAACGTGCGCCAATGGCAATATTATTAAAAATGCAGAAACCCATGCCTCTGTCGGAAGAAGCGTGATGGCCAGGCGGCCTTACGGGGCAGAACGCATTGTTGGCCGAACGATCAACAACCCTGTCTATGGCGGTTATTACAGCGCCGGCGGCAAGTAACGCTGTTTCGAATGATTGTTCGGACACATTTGTATCGCCCGTGCTTAAACAACCATAACTTGAAGCGATATCCCTTTTAACACATTCTATGTAATCCGGCGCATGACAAAGCATAATATCAGACTCCGTTGCTGATCGCGGATCCAGCCATGTGTATAAAGACTCGGGAATGTTTGTCGTTATACTGTTTATTATAGCGGTATATCTTTCCGGACGTTCGGGGTGTCCGTGCCCGGTTAAATGCATGGTATATTGTTCGCTTCGTGCTATCGCTGTTTTTGCCATAACGGATGCTTGTAGAGGTTTCAATCGCTTATTAACGGAATATAGCAATGGCCGTCTTGATGGACAAATAAAAAGCATTATTCCGGCGCAGATATGCTTCCATGCGTTTCAATACGGTGTGAGACGCAGCGGATAATGTAATGCTTGACCCGCTGGAGATGTCATGCTGAAATCATGATTCTGAAAGGAATAGTGGTATGACGAAGCTTCGTGTTGCTGTTGTTCAAATGAGATCGAGCGAGGATATTGACAGGAATATGGCGCAGGTACATGCGCTTCTTGCTGATATTGATGCTGTTGATCTTATTGCTTTTCCGGAAGTGTTTCTTGCGCGAGGAGACGCGAGTACCTATGAACATTTGGCCCAGCCGTTGAATGGTGCTGTTGTTATGGATATCAGCAGACTTGCTCGCGATAAGAAGGCGTGGATATTGGCAGGCAGTATCGTAGAGTTGGAGCAAAACACAAAATACAATACATGTCTTCTGTTTGATCAGACAGGTAGTATTCAGGCGCGTTATAGAAAAATTCACCTGTTTGAGGCACAGCTTGAGAATGACCATGTTGTCCGGGAAACCGACTATTTTAGCGCCGGATCCGACCCCGTAGCCGCGAAAATGCAAGGAGGGTGGCATGCCGGTATGTCAATCTGTTACGATATCAGATTTCCTGAGCTGTATCGTTACTATTCCGATATGGGCGTGAATGTCCTCTTTGTTCCATCTGACTTCACGCAAAGAACAGGAATGGATCACTGGGAAATATTATTGCGCGCGCGCGCGATAGAAAATCAATGCTTTGTAATAGCGCCCAATCAGTGCGGAATAAATCACATGACAGGTATTGCCAGTTATGGAAACAGTATGGCAGTGGGACCATGGGGTGAAGTGCTGTGTCGGGCCGGATCGGATGAGATGGTCTTTATCGTTGAATTGGATATGGATCTTATTAAATCAACACGCGCAAGAATACCGGTATTGAAACACAGAATTGTCCGGTCCTGATGTTAGCCTGGGGCCGGGGTGCCGGTGCAATAACCAAATTGACGAAGCCAGTTTTCGACTACATGCAAAGGCAATCCCATGATATTTGTGCGGGATCCAGTAAACGATTCGATTATCAGTTCCGGATATTGATTAATATCGTAGCCGCCGGCTTTGTCCAGCGGATTGACTTTTGCCAGATAGTCTCCTATTTGAACGTCGGTAAGCACTTTAAAGCTGACATTTGATTTAATGATATGGACTTCCATTGCCGATGATGGACATGAGAGCGCTACTGCGGTTAATACGCTGTGAGTTTTTCCGGAAAAGCGTTTGAAGAAACTGGCCGCTTCTTGCGTGGAATCCGGCTTAGTGACACAGTTCCCTTGTAATGCGGTTACCGTGTCGGCGGATATTATCAGTGCTTCAGGATGAATTCGGAGGCACCATTCATTTTTGAGGCGGGCATTCTCGATTACAGTTCGTTCTGGATCAGTCTGATAGAATGTTTCTTGTGTGGCTGGTTTAATCACTTCAAACGGAACCATGAGCGTGCCAAGTAAATGTTTGCGTCGTTCTGACTCTGAAGCAAGAATAATAGGCTTTTTCATAATTGGTTTACTCTATACGAAATGATCCGGCTACGGCAAGAACATGGAAAAGGCTTCTTTTAAAGTAAAGCAGGTAAATAATGGGGTTGCGTTTATGTGTATCAATCGTATAATACACCGTAAATCAAGTGGTAAAGGAGTTTACAACGTGGCGCGTTGTTTAGTAAATACGGTAAAGGTTTTGTGTTGTGCGCTGGTAATGGTTGGCGTCAGCGGCTGTTACAGTCTTCTCGGCGGCACGCGCATGCTCGTCAGGCATGGAATTCTCGGCACATGGGAGTACCAGTATGAGGGCAAGATTTACAGAAGAGAATTTACGAGAGACATGAAGTGTATAACATACTGCGGCAGGCCGGCCGCCGGAAGAGATGGAGAGCCAATGACATATACCGATAATGGCGAGGCCTACTGGATTCATGATTACAGTATTGTCGATGAAAAAAGAGTGATTGTTCCCAAAGCAGGAAGATCGCAGCAGGACTTGCTTCACGAACTTCTGCTGGATGGCCGCTTGAACGTTGAGAACAGGCATATAGGCGTACGCCTGCCGCAATAACGGCATAAAATTAATACTTGCTGAATCGAGGTTACTTTTTCCTGGCCTTTTTCTTTCTGGCTTTTCTTTGTGCCTTGCGTTTTTCTTTCTTTTTTCTTTTTTCTGCGTTCTCTTTTGTTTTTTTCTTTTTCTGTTTTTTAACTGGAGCTGGTGTTGTTATGGCAGGTTTTGGAGACACGTCCGGTTTGGGCGGCTGTTCCTTCATGCTTTGCGGCTTTGGCGGTTCGGCTGGTTTTGGCGGGGTTTCCTTGCGGATTGATTGATCGTCTGTTTTGGCTTTTATTGCATGCCGTTCAGGCATGGTGTCGGCGCGCCGCAGAAGTATTGTTCGGATATAAAGTATTGTTATCGCAAAAATAATATATGCGAGGCTGACGGCCAGCAGATGGAGCTTCCCTTTAATCATGTAGACAATAAAGAGGATAATTGCCAGAACAATACCAGCTATGCCAAGAGCGAACATGACAAAACGCTGATGGACGTGTTTATGCCTTTTCTGGCGACGCGAAGAACTTCTTCTGATGTTGGCGATGACGTTCTTGCCGCAACTTGCGCATCTCCATGCATTATTGGGTATAGACAACGATTTGCATACGAGCGGCCAGAGACCCATGGTGCAGATGGCGAACAGAAGATGCAGGGCGTAATTAATGCCGTTTGAAGTTACATATTGACGTTCACCGCAAGACTCGCAAAAACCGCTTCTCTGATGCATCGAAAATCATACTCCGAATTATTTGATTGTCCGATAAATCCACTGCTTGTATGATATCAGACATGCCGTATTTGGCAAGGATATGAAAAGGAAAATATATTTTTATGCCCAATAAGTTTTGTCGATGAAATGCTTGTTGGGACAAGGAGTAAAAATGGGCAAGAAACGATTATTGATTATTGATGATGATAAAAATCTTCTGCATGTGCTGAAGGATGCGCTGGTTTATACGGGGAATTATCTTGTTGAAGCTGTCAGTGATCCCGTTATTGCCCTGAAAGCGGCCAGAATATTCAAACCCGATTTGGTGATTCTGGATGTTATGATGCCGGATATGGATGGCGGCCAGGTCGCTGAGGCAATATGGGGTGACGACGCATTGCGGAATGTTCCAATAATTTTCCAGACAGCAGTATTATCAAAAGATGAAGCCGCGAAGCGTCACAGTTACAGAGAACATTACATGGCAAAACCGGTGCCTTTAGCTGAATTAATAGAAAAAATAGAAGAGCTCTGCGGCTGATTGCCTTAACGCACATTGTTCATGAAGAATCTACTCCGTGGTAAATATCTTTCTTACTTACCACCCGGCGTCCCCGCCTCGAGTCCCCGAGGACACGGAGAATACAAAAGACCGAGGTTACATCAAATCCAATATTGCATACGCAATCCCGGATTTGATGCAACGTTGTCCTCATGGAGTAAACTTCCGAGACTTTCATTCCCTTGTCCCGGCGTAGTTCGTTATTGCGCCGAAGCCGGATCCAACATGCAAAGTATTGATTTAATTTGAAACATTCGTTCCCGAATTAAATCAACTCTCTTCTCTATATTGCTCCGTGCCTCCGTGTACTCCGTGGTAAAAACTCTTACTTACCACCCGGC
>JAQBFJ010000087.1:0-15229 GCA_032123435.1 Verrucomicrobiota bacterium | reverse complement strand
GCCTACAAGTTCTATTCATACCGGATAATACCATACAACAAGGAAGAATGTTGCGCCAAATAGCTAATATTAAATATCAACATCTTGAATTGATACGATGTAATTGAGTTCAAAAACTTTGATTTCCGTTTAATTACACTCATTTCATCAACACCCAATTCTTGAGCCAATTCTTTAACCTGGAAGGAGTCCTGCATATTTTCCCATGGCATCAGTTCCCTTCTTACGCTATTCTCTGAACACGTAAATGAGACTTTTTGCTGATTAGGATGTTGCAATGAAAATAAGGTCGGATGAGTTTTGTGACCTTACGAGGGGACACAGCCCCCAAAATAGCAAAATAAGGAATTGACGCTGGATATTTGTTTTGTCAGAATGCGGAGGTAATGGCAAGACAGCTCAGATTGGAATATGAGGGCGCGATTTATCACGTGACTGTTCGTGGTAATGACCGGAGGGATATATTTCTTGATGACGAAGACAGGAAATATTTACTATCTCGTTTGTCGGAGTGTATAGATGTCTGCGGTGTGCGCCTGTATGTGTTTTGCCTGATGTCTAATCATTTTCATCTGGTATTGGAAACGCCACGTGCGAACTTAAGCAGTTTCATGCAAAAGGTACTTACGGGATTCACAGTGCATTTCAACTGCCGGCATCAAAGAAGCGGCCATGTTACGCAAGGCAGGTATAGTGCGAGACTGGTCAGCGGAGACCAGTATTTGTTGAAATTGAGCCGTTACGTGCATTTGAATCCCATTAAAATCAAAAAAATGGCCAGTTGGTCGAAACAAGAAAAGGTTGGCTATTTAAGGAGCTATAGCTGGAGCAGTTACAGAAGCTATGCAGGGGGAACTAAGGAATTTCCGTTTGTGGAATACGGTCCCATGCTATCGTTGCTGGGCGGGAGGAAGAAAGACCGGCAGAAACAGTACAGAAAGTTTGTTGAAGAAATGGTGGAAGGTGAAGACGAAGAATTTATTGGTGAATTATGGAGATCCTCAAGGAGCATAGGTGACGAGAAGTTCAGAGAATGGGTTGATACCTGTTATGCTGAAGAGGTAAGCAAGAGGGAGAGCAGGGAGGATATTTCGTTCCGGAAAGTTGACAAGCAAGGACTGTCGGCAAAAGCCGTACTTGATGCAGTAGCGAAAGAGCTTAAGATAGATAAGGATCTGTTGCATCGTCGAAGCAGGAACAGTATATATCGAGGGATAGCGGGATTGATGCTGTGTAAGTACGCTGGGTATAATCAGCGGCAGGTGGCAAAGGAACTGGGTTTGAATACAGGTGCGGCAGTTAGTTTTCAACTTACAAAAGTGAAGGTTGAGACAAACAGGAATGAACTATTGGCCAAAGCTGTCGCAAAACTTGACAGGGCTCTTGATCGTAAACGGAAAAAGTAATATGAATCCTTATTTTACTATTTTGAGGGCTGACCCCTCAGGTCTGACCCCTCAGGTCCGGATACTCTTGAAGAATATGCCTTCTTGTTGCTGAAGCATGGTGAGCAGGAGAAAGCAATGGCAATAATCGACAGGGTGAACGCCTTAAGGCTAAGGAGATAAAACGTCCCTAAGGGGTCGACGTCCCTAAGGGGTCAGCCATCTAGCAAAACAAGGAATTGACGCTGGGTATTTATTTTCCCAGTCGGCTTTAGCTGGAGGCTCGAATCTAAGTATCAGCCAATGTGTTCAATAGAAAAGAGATGATTTCATTGTTTTAGAGAAAAAGTGTTAGGCTGACCAGACCTAGTCGGTATAATAATAAGTTGGGCACGTGAAAACATTCCGTTGACAAGTGTACGCCATTGGCGTATAGTAACAGCATGATATTTATAGAGACCTCTATCTTTACGAAAGAGGTCAAAAGGCTTCTTCCAGACGATGAGTATAAACAGCTTCAATCGGACCTCATGTTGAGGCCCGAAGCAGGTGTGCTCATCAAAGGTAGTGGTGGTTTACGGAAGATTCGCTGGAATCTTCCTGGTGAGGGGAAGAGAGGCGGATTGAGAATTATATATTATTTTGATCCACCTAGTCAAATATACATGCTTCTTCCTTACAAGAAAACAGATCAGAAAGATCTGACAACGTCACAACTCAGGTTCCTCCGGAACTTGATGAAGGAGTGGTTATTATGAAGAATGAAGATTTCTCAAAACTTGTTGACAGCATAAAGGAAGCTGGGCAGATCAAGGCTGGAAGGAAGAAGGCCAGCCGTGTCTATAAGATTGATCCCCCAAGCATCAAAACTGTCCGAGAAAAACTCCATGTCTCACAAAATGATTTTGCACTCATGATAGGAGTAAGCAAAAGCACACTTCAGAACTGGGAGCAGGGCCGACGTGAACCGGAAGGTCCTGCCAAAGCATTGCTTAGGGTTGCCGCCAAAAACCCCAAGGCGGTCTTGAATGCCCTTCATTACTAAGTAATAGTATGCCCAACAACTGAATTCAGGCGACACCTACTAGAGACCAGGGCCAGCCCTCAAAATAGCAAAATAAGGGATTGACGCTGGGCCTGCTAGGTAGAACATGTTGAAAAACAGGAACGTTACAGATAAAGTTATAAAGGTAGAAAAATTGCTTAATAAAAAATGTAAAGATTCTTAATTCTTAAGGGCTGACCCCGTCTCGATCAGGGAACCAACGAGAAACAGCTACTTCTCATCACTGATGCCAAACATGGAGCAATTGCCCCGACGGGAACTAAGGTCGTTTCGTTACGCACAAAGAAAGGGTTCACCGCTGAGGTGTCCATTCCTGCGGAATACCTGGACAAGGTCCAAGGAGCATCTTGGAAAGATGTACGGATCAATGTCAGCGTCTTCGACCATGACCTGACTTTGGGTGGGATAGAGGGCGGCCCCGGCGTGCAGCTCTGGTGGAAACGAGGCTGGGGTGATGGTGATCTCGGCTCAGGCACGTTTGTCAGAACACCATAAGACTTTTCTATCAGCAAAAGGGGTCACGGCCTGATATCTACAATTACGCCCTTTAATGGGTGACCTTTGGATCTGGATAATACGTTAAAAACTTGACGATATGTTGGGTATGTGATAGCTGTGCTTGCAACATTATATTCTTCAACAGAGGGCGTAGACGCCAATATAACAAAGGAGGACTGCATTATGAGGTACTTCTCAAAATCGTTGGGATTGATTGTTGCTCTTGCAATGATTGGTTCCATACCAATGTCCGCGATGGCACAGGCTGATGGAGATAGCCCGTGGCTGATAAGAGTGCGTGCACTCTGGCTGGTTCTGGATGACTCCAGCAGTACCATCACGACGATTGGCGGGAATGCTGAGGTGGATGATTCAACAACCGTTGAACTGGATATTTCCTACTTCCTGACAGACAATGTTGCGCTTGAACTCATACTTGCTGTGTCTCAGAATGATGTGAATGCAGTGAACACGAGTGTTGGTAACGCAGATCTGGGCGATGTCTCTCTGTTACCGCCCACATTGACCCTGCAGTATCATCTTATGCCGGACGGTGTAATTCGTCCGTACATAGGTGCAGGTATCAATGCCACACACTTCTTCAACGAAGATGCGGGTGATGCTGATGGGATCAGTTATGACGACAGCCTGGGCATTGCGGTGCAGGCCGGGCTTGACTATGGCATTAACGACGACTGGGCTTTGAACATTGACGTGAAGAAGCTGTTCCTGAGCACGGATGTTGATGTACAGGCTCTTGGTACCACGGTGAGCACGAAAGTGGATCTTGATCCCTGGCTGTTTGGCCTAGGGTTGGCACGACGCTTCTAAAGCTCCTTAAGCTGGGAAGAAAACACCAATTGAAATTCTGCCGGTGACCTTGAGGGTCATCGGCAGAATTGGTTTGTGGTATGGTGTTATCAGTATTCAGTGTTCGCGGGATGGGGTAGAGAAAAGATGTATGTCATCTCATGTCACCTTCCAAATTAAGATGGGCCGGATCTTTAGCCTGTACTATCCAAAGACTCATCCGTTGAAGTTGTTGAAAAAACGGCAGATTGTGAAGATAAAACAGGCAAAAGTTTATCTGTTGTTCAGGGGGCAGGATGAATAATGGTGTGGATAAAAAGAAGTCTTTTTGCCGTAATGCTGAACTGGTGAAATATGCAGGTCAGTGTGTGATTTTGTGTTGAAAAAACGTGTTTTTTTATTTCTTGACGGTTGGGTGTCAAATGGCGCAAAGTAACCTGTTTATATTCAGAAAAAGTATTAGTTAGCGTTAGGCAACGTATGGGCATGTTAAATAGTTTCTTAGGGTTATTTTCTAATGATATTGGCATTGATTTAGGTACAGCCAATACTTTGGTTTACGTTAAGGATCGCGGCATAGTTCTCAGGGAGCCGTCTGTTGTGGCTATTCAGAGCGGAACAAAGCGTATCCTGGCGGTCGGAGAGGAGGCCAAGCGTATGCTGGGCCGGACGCCTGGCAATATTATTGCCATAAGACCGATGAAAGCCGGGGTTATAGCGGACTTTGAGATTACTGAAGCTATGCTGAGGTATTTCATCAAGAAGATACATAATCGCCGCAAGATGGTGCGTCCCCGTATTATTATTGCTGTACCGAGTGATATTACGGAAGTAGAAAAACGTGCCGTTAAGGATTCGGCGACACATGCTGGAGCCAGAGAAGTATTTTTGATTGAGGAACCAATGGCGGCGGCTATTGGTGTTGGGCTGCCTGTACAGGAGCCGGCCGGAAACATGATTGTTGACATTGGCGGGGGAACGACGGAAGTTGCGTTAATATCTCTTGCCGGCATTGTGTTCAGCCGGACTGTCCGGGTTGGCGGTGATCAAATGGACGAATGTATTGTTCAGTATATGAAGCGGGTATATAATTTGATGATAGGAGAAAGAACTGCCGAGGAGGTTAAGATCTCGATGGGTTCGGCTTATCCGGTAGAAGAAGAGACGAGTGCTGAGATAAAAGGCAGGGATCTGGTTGCGGGTCTTCCCAAGACATTGACAATAACTTCTGAGGAAGTGCGTGAAGCTTTGCAGGAACCTATTTCTTCTATTGTTGACGCGATTAGAGTTACTCTCGAGCATTGTCCTCCTGAACTGGCAGCGGATCTGGTTGATAGAGGGATGATTCTGGCTGGGGGAGGGGCTTTATTAACAGGGATCGACAAGCTTATTTCCGAACAAACCGGGTTGCCGGTGCATCTTGCTGATGATCCCTTAAGCGCCGTTGCTGAAGGAACAGGTGTTGTTCTGAATGAGCTGGACTTCCTTCGCAAGACAGGTTCTGAACGATCGTAGTAATTCTATCCAATTATCCCACCCGCATTTTGCCGCCGTGTAGCGGCGGTGTGTCGGTATTTGATGGTGATTATGAATGCGGAAAGTTTTGAGGGATAGTGATGAGACATAGAGCTCGTATTACCGGCCTGGTTTTTCTGGCGATCGTTATTCTTTTGAATTTACCCCTTTCTGTTTCCATGCGGCTGAAGGCCGGTGCGCATGATAATGTAGCACCTTTTCAGAATATGGTATCGTTTATAATGAACAAGTGGCGTGCGAACATGCAGGTCTTGATTGATGCGCGAGGAGTTGTAGCGGAAAGAAAGAAAATGCAGGAAGAGGTGGCTGATCTTAAACACAAGGTTAAGGCTATGGAAAGTCTTGAGCTTGATAACGACGCGCTCAGAAAGCAGCTTGAGTTTAAGAAACGTCAGGAAATGAAAATGATCCTGTGCGAGGTGATCATGCGGGGTGATATGAGCGGATGGTGGCAGACAGTTACTCTTAACAGAGGGACGGATGACGGTGTATTTTCTGATATGGCCGTTGTTACGGTTGATGGTCTGATTGGCAGGACGACGGCAGTTTCGCGTCATACGGCGGAGGTGCTTCTTGTTACTGATCCTAATTGCAAGGTTGCGTGTAGACTGGCAAGGGCGGGGGTATTTGGAATTGTGAGCGGACAAGGTATTAGAGCTAGCGGGGTTGACAGAAGTCTTGAGATGTTTTATGGGCCGCAACCGTTTTACATGGATTATATTTCCAAGGGACAGGATGTATATGAAGGTGATGATGTTGTTACTTCGGGGCTCGGCGGTGTTTATCCTAAGGGGTTGTTGATTGGCAAGGTTGCGAGGATCGAAGAACATTCATCAAGGCTTTATTATGTTGCGGATGTATTGCCAGTTGCCAACATAGCCTCGCTGAAATACGCATTCGTTGTTCAAAAAGTGGAGTAAAAGCATCAGGTTGGAAAGAAAGGCGTAGACAGGGGAAACGATGGGCTGGTTGGTAATGACATTTGTTTTGTTATGTGCGGCAATTGTGCAATCTTTGTTGCCTTCTTTCATTTGCCTGGGTCAGTCGAGGCCGCCGTTGCTTCTGGCTGTTGTGCTTTATTACGCGCTTCGCAGGGAGGATGATATTACTCTTGTTGCCGGTCTTCAGGCTGGTTTTTTTCAGGATATATTGGACAAGGGGCCGCTTGGCTATTCTGCGTTGATTTTCTGCATAATCGGGTGGACTGCTGGTCGTTTCCGTCGTGTCGTTGTGGTTGAATCGTTGATAACTCAGGTTTTTTTTGGATTTATCGCAGGTGGTGTTGTCGTGCTGGGTGGTTACTTAATGCTCAGGGGAACTGAGTTTACAGGGTGTCGGCCGAGTTGGGTTTTGGTGAAGATGTTTGGAGTCAGCATATTGAGCATGATATGCACGCCGGTGGTATTCCTGATGATTTCCAAGCTTGATCGCTTATTGGGCAATATTGAAGTTAAGGAAGAGGACATATTGGATGACTTTGAGTACGGATCTTGAAGGCGAACTGCTGCGCGCGCGCATAGTGTCGGTTGTAATAGTAACAGCCTTTTTATTTCTCGTTGCGGCACTATGGCGAGTGCAGGTGCGTGATGTTTCGGCATACAGGAGTAATGTTGAGAAGCAAAGCATAAGACGTGTGCGGCTGCCCGGCACGCGCGGGATGATTTTGGACAGGAACGGCGTGTGTCTTGCTGATAACAGGCCGAGTTATTGTATTGCGATTTACATGGAAGAGCTTTGGCAGGCTGGGCCGCTTAAAAACACCATCAAGGAGATAGAGCGTATCATTGATAGTCTTTCCGGTATTCTGGATCTTGAAAAGGTGGTTTCACGCGATGATATCATTAATCATTTAAACAGGCGGCGTTCGTTGCCGTTTCTTGCGTGGAGCGATGTGGATGATGGTGTGATTGCGAGATGGGCGGAAAGTGGAGTAAATCTGCCTGGTGTGGATATTTATGTTGAGCCGGTCAGGATGTATCCGCAAGGGGAATTGGCTGGCCATGTGCTTGGATATGTGGCGCGCGCTGAATTGGATAAAAGCATTGAAGAATCGTACGATTTTTATCTGCCTGAAGTGGCGGGTGCGTATGGGCTGGAAATGGCGCTTAACGATTTGCTGAAGGGAGTGCCGGGCGGGCGATTGATGCGCGTGAACGTAATAGGTCTTAAGCATAAAGATGAGGGTACGCTTCTACCTGCGAGCGGGACTGATGTTGTTTTGACGTTGGACTCGCGGATCCAACAGCTTGTTGAGGATGCGTTGGCAGGACAGAAAGGGGCCTGTGTTGTGATTGATCCGCGGAATGGCGATATTCTGTCTATGGCCAGTTCGCCTTCATTTGATTCGAACAGTTTCATGCCGACTTTGTCCAGATCAGAGTGGGAACGTTTGAGCACCGCGGAAGACAAGCCGCTTTTCAACAGGGCAATAGCGGGCGTGTATCCGCCCGGCAGTGTTTTTAAACCCGTGGTGGCAATTGCTTCGCTTGAGAACAAGGTGGCGTCAGAGAATACTTCTTTTAATTGCGTAGGTTTTTTTCAATTGGGTGATGTTCGTTTTCACTGCTGGCGCACAAGAGGGCACGGCATTATTGGGTTAAAGAAGGCGCTGGAACAGTCGTGTAATTCTTATTTCTGTCAACTGGGTCTTTTGTGCGGGTATGACCGTATCTTTAATATGGCTCGTGCTTTGGGTTTTGGCTGGAAAACAGGTATTGAGCTTGAAGGTGAAAGCGATGGGCTTCTGCCTGATGGTGAATGGAATAGACGCAATATTGGAGTTGGCTGGAGAAAGGGTGACACCTGTAATGTTTCGATTGGACAAGGGGCATTAGCCGCGACTCCGCTTCAAATGGCTGTTTTTGCGGCAACCATTGCGAATGGAGGTTATCTATATAGACCGAGACTGCTTGCTCGAAAAGTTAACCGTGGAACGCAGGGCTTGAAAGAAAATCGTGAGGGACATGAAAGACGCAGAATGTATGGGATGAGTGAGGGCGATCTGGTCAGGGCAATGGAATGGTCCAGGGAGACAGTAAGAATTGTGAAGGAAGGGATGTATGATGTTATTCAGGCTGATAATGGGACAGGAAAGAGGGCTCACGTTTCGGGCCTGGAGATGGGCGGTAAAACAGGAACATCTCAGTACGGATTATTGTCTGAGGGGAAGAAACATGGATGGATGATTGTGTTTGCGCCTTTTGACGAACCGCGGTATGCGATTGCCATGGTAATAGAAGATGCTGTATCAGGAGGGGTTACTGTCGCGCCGCGCATAAAGACTTTGATGGAAGGAATATTAGAAATTGAAAATACGGGAATCAATTAATTCACATATAAGTAATTGATAAGGTGGGCAAGGTGTTGAAGGATTTGTTTAAAGACATACGATTACTGAAACGCATGAATTGGCCTGTTACTGCTGCAGTTGCTTTGCTTATGATGATTGGCGTTGTGTTCATTTACAGTTCATGTTTCGTCAGTCAGGAGCAGCCGGTGCGAATGCTTTGGGTGAAGCAGATAGTGTGGGGTGTAGTTGGTATAATTTGTTATGTGCTGTTTTCTTTATATGATTATCGAAGATTATCAAGAATATCTTTGTGGCTGTATATGGCGAGCATATGTCTCCTGGTTCTGGTTTTGTTTACGGGTGTGAAGATATACGGAGCGAGAAGATGGCTCAGATTATACGGGACTTTAGGCATACAGCCATCCGAACTATCGAAACTGTCTACCCTGATAATGTTGGCAGTATTGATGAGCAGGCCGGGAGTCAAGCTTTGGCAGATGAGGGAAGTTGGGATTATACTTCTGATTGTAATAATTCCTTTGGTACTGATATTGAAGGAGCCTGATCTTGGTACGGGAATGATTCTACTACCCGTTGCGTTTGCAATGATGTTTGTGGCTGGTGTTCCGTTCAGGATTATAGGTGTACTGGCGGCGGCAGGATTATTGCTGGTTATGCTTATTTTGGGGGCGGTTCTTTTGCCTGAGCGGCTGGGTGTTGGAGAAGTTGGGCAGACGAGGATTTTGCGGCTTGTTGGTCTGAAAGATTATCATAAAGTGCGTATAGAAGCGTTTTTTCAACCCGAAAAGGATCCATTAGGAGCGGGCTGGAGCAAGATGCAATCTGAAATAGCTGTTGGTTCCGGTGGTCCGTGGGGGAAGGGTTTCAACAGGGGAACTCAGAAAATGCTTGGTTTTTTGCCGCGTTCCGTGGCGCCTACGGATTTCATTTATTCGGTTATAGCGGAGGAAGAGGGGTTCTTCGGTTCGGTGGTCGCATTGTTGTTGTTTGGAATAATTTTGGTTGGCGGCATACATACGGCTATTGTCGCAGAGGACAGGATGGGGCGGTTATTGTGTATTGGAGTAGTAGCTATGATTTTTTGTCATGTGTTCATTAACATAGCAATGACGATAGGTTTATTGCCTATTACAGGCTTACCGCTACCGTTGCTGAGTTATGGAGGTTCGTTTATGATTACGACGATGTCTGGATTGGGCATTGTGCAAAGTGTTCATATGCATTCTTATCCACTTGTACAAAGTCTTCGTTACAGCCGGAAGGCTGGATGGTAAAAATAGTTAAAGGCAGAAAAAGAAAGGGTTAGAGAGGCACACATGTTTGGATTGTTCAGGAAGAAAATAAGGAGGGAGATCATCATTAACGCGGAGAGTTTGGAAACGCGTGTTGGTGTTCTTGAGGACGGAAAGCTTGAAGAATTTCAGGTTGAGCATCCCACGGAAGAGCGTATTGTCGGCAGTATTTATAAAGGCAGGATACAGAATCTTGAGCATGATCTGCAGGCTGCATTTGTGGATATAGGCATGAAGAAGAATGCTTTTCTTCATTATTGGGATATGGTTCCTGATGAAGACGTGAGTGGCGAGATCGAAAGCAATTCCAGGCGCAGGAAGAAGGCGCCGTGGCGGAAGCGGTTTTCCAATCATCAGGTGGAGGCCCGTTTTCCGGTTGGATCCGAAATCATTGTGCAGGTAACAAAGGGCCCTATTGGGACAAAGGGGCCTCGTGTTACTGCGAGTTTGAGCATTCCGGGCCGTTATCTGGTTATGATGCCGAGTTCCAGATTGAAAGGGGTTTCGCGCAAGATAGGTGATGTTAAGGAAAGACAAAGGTTAAAGAAAGTTTTGGCCCGTTTGTCGGTGGAAAGTGGTGTTGGTCTAATAGTCAGGACTGCTGCGTCTGGGACAGGGAGCAGGGGGCTTATAAGGGATGCGCGTGTGTTATTGGCGACATGGCGTGATTTACAGCAGGCAATTAAGGAGAAGCAGGCTCCTTCGTGTCTGTATCGTGAGCCGGATCTTGTGGAACGTGTGGTCCGCGACTGGCTTACTGAGGATGTTGACCGTATAATGGTCGATTCCAAGGAGGAATATGAAAATCTTCGCGTTATGGCAAATAAGATTTCGCGTAGAGCGCGCTCGAAGATATGTCTGCATGAAGGGGATTTGCCGATCTTTGATAAATTTGATGTAGAACGTCAATTGGACGAGGCGTTTCGAAGGAGCGTTACTCTTGCCTGTGGAGGTGTGATCATATTTGATGAAACAGAAGCGATGGTAACGGTTGATGTGAACACCGGTCGACACAAGGGGAAGGGATCGCAGGAAGATGCGATACTCGAAGTAAACATGGAAGCGGTGCTCGAAGTTGCCCGTCAGCTCAGGCTTCGCAACATTGGCGGTCTTGTGGTTATTGATTTGATTGATATGAAGTCGAAGAAGTACCAGAATGCTGTTCTCAGGGAGATGAAAAACACGTTGAAACCGGATCGGGCGAGAACGAACGTTCTGCCGATTTCGGAATTGGGTATCATGGAAATGACGCGTCAACGTGTGGAGGAAAGTATTCTCTCATCCAATTATACGGATTGTCCGTATTGCAGGGGGTCGGGGAAAGTTAAGTCGGTGTTTGGCATGAGTATAAGTATCCAGAGGCATATTATGGAAATAATGCGGAAGCGCAAGAAGTCTGAATGTCCTCTGGCGTTGCAAGTGATTGTGCATCCTGCTGTGTTGGAACGTTTACGGCGTGAAGATGAGCAATTTCTTTTGGATTTGGAGGCGAAATTTACGGGGCGCTTGAGTTTCAAGTCTGATCCGAACAAGCATATGGAGTATTTCTCGATTAACGATGGTGTATCAGGAGAGATCCTTTATTCAAGTCAGGAGAAATGATCACAGTTGACAGGTTGCAGTTTAACATTACGGTGAATAAGCGTGAAGATATTTAGAATCGGGATAAGAATTGGTGAAGCTGAGGTCATTTGGACGTTAGTGTGCTGTATGACTGTCACGGCTTTGGTCTGCATAGCGGCGGTTAGAGATGATCTTGATTTTTCATCAGGGGATCCAATTGTTTTAGAAAATGCGGATTGGTTGAATTATAATCGTAATAGCGGCGATTTCGAGGCGGTTGGACATGTGGTAATCGGCAGGGGAGAAGAGAGATTGTCTGCTGACAGGGTGCGAGGCAACTTGAAGGCGGGCGATGTTGTTGCGACTGGTGAAGTTAAGTTGACGCGGCAGGGCAATGTGTGGAGTGGCACGGATTTGCGATATAACTTCCGAACAAAGGAAGGCGATGTTCTTGGTTTAGCTGGTGGGATTGAGCCTTTTCGACTGAATTCCGACAGGACCGAAAGAATTAATGAAAATGAATACAGGGTTTATAACGCGGAATTTACTACATGCACTAATGCGGCATGTTTGCGTCATTATCATATAAAGGCAGGAGAAGCTGTTGTTGTGCCTGGTGATCACGTGAAAGCACGTGGCGGGGTTGTGTATTTGGGATGTATTCCTGTTATGTATATACCTTATTGGTACAGGGATTTGGCTGGAAATTTTGGATTAAGGGTTTATCCCGGGTATAACAGCAGGATGGGCCCGTTTGTATTAAGTTCATACAGATATCGAATGGGTCCATTGCTTAAAGCGGAAACGCATGTTGACTTCAGGTCAAAACGAGGGTTGGCGTTTGGGCAGGATTTTAAATGGCGTGATGGCTTTACATATTACGGTGATGTTTCAACGTATTATATGAACGACAAAGAGCCTATTGATGATGATGAGGATGTTGAAACATCAGATATTGATAATGAAAGATACCGAGTCCTGTTAAGACATCGTTACAATGCAGGTGAAAGAGATTACGTTCTTATGCAGGCCAACTATTTAAGTGATACTGATGTGCTTGAGGATTTCTTTGAAGATGAGTACAGGGATGGGGGTCAGCCTGAGAACCATATTGTTTACACTCATCGCGGTGAATCATTTTCTTTCAGTGGATTGTTTAATACCAGGCTTAATGATTTTTATGAGAGCGTTAATCGTACGCCCGAAGTGGCGTTTGATTTTATGCGGCAGAAGATAGGAGATGGTGAATTGTATTATGAAGGAAGAACTGTAGCTGCTGTGCTGGCAAGAGTTTGGCCGGCGGATTCTTCCGGTGTGGATGATTATTCGGTTTTCAGAGTTGATTCCTCGCATATGATGTATAGGCCGTCTAAGTATTTCGGGTTTCTAAATTTTATTCCAAGAGCGGGGTGGCGTGGCACCTATTATTCTGAAACGGTAGCTTCGGATGGGTTGGAGTTCTATGATAATGGCGCCGCGACAAGGTCGATGCTCGAGTTTGGCGCTGAAGTATCTTACAAGGCGTTTAAAGTGATCAGAGAAGGTGAGTCTCCGCGTCGGCATGTTGTGGAACCTTATGCCGATTATACAATTTCATCAGAACCGAGTTTATTGCCGGATGAAATATATCAATTTGACGAGGTGGACACGCTTGATAAGGAACATGTTCTTTCTTTTGGTGTTCGCAACAAACTTCAGGCTAAGCGGAATGGTCTGCCGTTTGATCTTGTTGATGTTGATGTCAGCACGGCAGTGTTAATGGATCGAGAAACCGGTGTGGATACTTTTGACGAATTGCGCGTGGATGCTGAATTAAGGCCTTTCAATTATCTGGCTTTTGATTTGGACAGTATGTTTGATATTAATAATTTTAACCTGAACGAACTTAACGCGCGCGTCGTTGTTTCGGGAGGGAAGCGTTGGAAAATGGATTTAGAACACAGGTTCTTAGACGGTGAGAGCAGTTTGTTTACGGGTGATGTGACATATTTTCCAAGTGAAAAATGGGCTTATAATATTTATGGGCGTTATGAAGCTGACGAGGGACGCCTGGAAGAAGAGGGCTGGTATGTGCAGAGAAATCTGGATTGTATGTCTGTTAGAACCGGCATAAACGTAATGCCTGGTTATACAAGGGCTGATGGTTCTGAGCGGGATGGCGAGTGGCGGGTAATACTGGAGATATGGTTGACTGCTTTTCCGCATAGTCGTGTGTTGGGAAGGCATAGGAACTGAAGGGTTTTTAGTTATGGAATACCTTGTAACCGGAGGAGCAGGTTTTATTGGGTCAAATATTGTCAGAAAACTTTTAGCAGATGGCAAATCCGTGCGAGTGTTGGATAATCTGGCGACTGGCCGGATTGAAAATATAAATGATTTGTTGAAAGATATTGATTTTATTCAAGGTGATGTCAGGAATGAGGATGATGTTCGGAAGTCGGTGCTGGGTGTTGAGAATGTTTTGCATTTGGCCGCGTTACCGTCCGTATTGAGGTCTGTTGAAGACCCGATTACATCTGATTCTGTTAATGTTTCCGGTACAGTGAGAATGCTCATGGCTTCTCGTGATGCTGGTGTGGCAAGGTTTGTAGTGTCATCTTCGTCATCGGTTTATGGTGATACTCCCACACTGCCAAAGCGTGAAGACATGGAAGCAACTCCGTTATCTCCGTATGCTGTGCAGAAGTTGACATGTGAATATTATTGCGGGATCTTTTACAGGCTATATGGACTCAAGACATTTTCGTTGCGATATTTCAATGTTTATGGGCCGAGGCAGAATCCTGGATCTCAATATGCAGCTGTGGTGCCATTGTTCATTGATGCGATTTTAAATGGAAAGAGGCCTGTTATTTATGGTGATGGTGAGCAGACGCGTGATTTTACCTTTGTTGATGATGTGGTGGCGGCGAACATCTGCTGTTGCGGCGCTGAAGATTCTGCTGTTGGCGGTGTGTACAACATATCGTGCGGACAGGGACATTCGGTTCTTGATCTTGCGCGTCTTATAGCAAAGATGGCTGGTCGGGATGTTGAGCCGGAACATCAAAAGGCGAGACCGGGCGATGTTCGCGATTCACAAGGCGATTCATCGAAAGCTCTTAAATTTCTGAAGTGGCGTTCAAGAATCAGTTTGGAAGAAGGGTTAAAGTCAACCCTGGATTACATGAAAGAATAATAACCTGGATGGTGAATGAAGAGTTCATCCGTGAGACATTCGTTCGACAGCGGAGAGTTGTTTTCCGCCTGTGGTTGTCCCTTATTTGGTGATGCTGGCGATAAGGGGCTGGTTGCCGTTGAGCACCGCAAGAACAAGGGGCAAAAAGATGAAATTGATCTTTTTTTCAGAAGGAACGGCAAAACGCTTCGTGAACATGTGGTTTTTGAGCCATGGCTGATAAGTAATATTGAGGCAATATCCGCGTGTCCGGTCGAATTTGTCGCGCGTAAGCTGAACGGCAGTGGGATGATCAATTTGATGGCGTCTTTTGGGAGCTGGGAAGATTGTCTCAAGGCAAGGAACTGGCTGTCAGCCGAGACGAAGTTTTCTCAATCTGCTTCGCGTTCGCCTTATATGTTCATCAGTGATCCTGTTCAACAGTATTTGATGCGGTCTGGCAGAAACCTTTTTCTCGGAATGCAATTTGAAGAATTACGGCGTTTACAGGTGGATATAGAGTGTTTTACATCCAGTGGTTATGAGTTCTGTAATCCTGAGCGTGATGGGGACAGGATTATCGCGATAGCTCTTTCGGATCAGACTGGATGG
>JAQBFJ010000086.1:0-20399 GCA_032123435.1 Verrucomicrobiota bacterium | reverse complement strand
CACGGTCTGGTGCTGGGCGGACCATGCCTGGCCGCCCAACAACACCTGGGGCTTCGGCAACGCTCCGCTCAGTCCGTTCGGGGTGCTCACACGCGGCCGCAAACCCAAGGCGCCGTTCGCGGTATTGCGGAAAATGTTCCGAAACCGGAAAGCACAATGAAGACATATTTGAAACGACAAGGAAAGCTTTTGAGGTTCGGCAACAGGAAAGTTGAATTGGCCGTTGACCGGAAGACGGGATATTTTGTCGACATCCGCAACAAGACGACCGGCATCAGCCACAAGACCGCGATGAGCGGCAGTTGGCCCTTCAGCCTGCGCCTGGGGGACTACTTCGCGCCGGATCTCCTCAAGATCGAGATCACGCCGAACGCGCTGTACCCGCAGAGCATGCGGTACAGCACCCGTGCCGCAGGGGGAGGCCGCACCTTGGTCATGCGCTATGCCAACCTCATGGCGACTGGTGGAACCCGGACGGGCGTAGCCGTCACCGTGGAGATCATGCTGCGAGATGACGACGATTATTTCCTGATCCGCATGGCTGTCAGGAACGGCAGTCGGTACGGCATCACGCGGCTTACCTCCGGCACGGGCGGATTGGAAGCCGCCTCATCGCGGGAGGAAGAGCACCTGGCCATTCCGGGATGGTCGTTCGGGTCTGTCTGGAAGAACCCGGTGATCGATTTCGGTAAATGCCAGTCATTCGGGTATCCGATCTTCGATGAGCACGGCTTGACGTGCGCCTGGTTTGACCTGTATGGCCCCAAAGGCGGCATCGGACTTGGCTACATCAACCGCCAGGATCTGACCATGAAGTTCAATGTGGGCGCCGTGGAAAAGAAGATCAACTTCCACTGGCAGTTGTTCGACCTGCGAAAGCCGGAAATGGATAGCTGGCATGGTATCGGCGGAGTTTATCCGCTGGGCGCCGGCAAGCGGTTCCGGACCGACCCCTGGATACTGGCGCCACACGCCGGCGACTGGCACCGGATGGCCGATATCTACCGCACGGAATTCGAACGGGCGTTCCGCGGCGACTACCTGTCCTGGGACAGGATTCCGGACGCCTGCAAGAACACGGACATCAGGGTCAGCCTGTACAACTGGAACAGCCGCGACGGCGGCCTGAAGAATCGATTCGCGGCCATAGCCCCGCAGGTCAGGACGCTCCTCGACCGGCACGGCATCGAACCCGGCAACCTGATGCCGATCATCATCGGCCACAATGAGGATTGGCCCTTATACTTCCCGAGTTTCTTTCCCTGCTGCAAGGCGGCCGGCGGCGATCGGGCCGCGCGCAGGATGTGCGAGGACCTGAAGGCCATGGGGGTGGACGCGGTCGTCTTCTACGGCCACGCGTTCTACAACCACCCGAAGAGTCCCGACTATGTGGCGGGAGCGGAAACCGGGTATGATCACGAAAACGTCAACTGGCCCAATATCGGGAACGTGGCCTGCGTGGATCATCCTGAATGGCAGAGGTTGTGGCGGGAGCGATGGATTCCGGCCTATGAGGCGATCGGGGCGGCAGGCATCTATTGGGATCAGGGGCCGTGCCAATACCTCGTTTGCACCAACAGGAAACATCCGCACGGTCACGACGGTCTGAAGATGCTGGCGTCGCACTCCAGCGGCATCCAGAAGCTGATGAAGGCATTTCACCGCGGCTTCAAGAAGAGCCGAGTGTTCTGTCATGTGGAGGCCAGCAGTGATCTGACCGGCCGCTGGATGGACATGTGGACGTGCGAATCGCATGCCTACCTCGGGATGCAGTGGCGGAACATGGTGCGCTACACCTTCCCGGGGCGCCCGGCCGTAGCTTCCAGTGACGGCACACCGGAGGCGTACTGCCGCGCGCTGGTGGAAGGATTTGCCATCGTGCCGACCATGGAGGAACTCAACACGGCGCAATGCCGGCCGCTCCGACAGTATGTCCGGCTCCGACGGCAATTGCGCACGCATAAAGCCTGCGGATATCCCCATGGCTTTCGTGACACCGTCGGCTTGCGTGTATCAAACCCGGACATTGTCGCCCGCGTCTTCCGTTACCAAGATGGAATAACGGTGACCTACTACGCCCGGAAGCGGTGTTCAGGCATCATCACGGTGAATCCGGTGGCGCTCGGATTTAAGAGCCTGTCGCTGCGCCGGATTCCGGTAAAACTGGACAAGTTCTGTGCCGGGTACGTAGTTGTCCCGCGCAAGCACAAATGAAGTCTTCTGTGGCAACGCATTGCGAGTGGGTTAATGGAAAAGAAAGAGTCGGGTATGAATTCACGATCGGGTGTTGAGCGTTACAACGTGGTATGGGACTCGCCGAGCGAGGATTGCCACGGATCCATGCCGCTGGGCAACGGCGATATCGGCCTGAACGCCTGGATCGAACCGTCCGGCGACCTGATGTTTTATATCGGCAAGACCGATAGTTGGGAAGACAACGCCCGGCTGGCGAAGGAGCTGGATCCGAGCCGGCTTGCCACGCACGTGAGCAACCGCTGGCAGGGACCTGATTCGCGGTGGTTCGAGGAAGACATCATCTGCTGTAACGGGTATCCCGCCATCTGGGGTCCGGCCGATGGCGATCAACCGCTCGACGAGAAGCTCACACTTAGCGCAAAGACCTGGCGCGACGAATGGCTTCCTTACATCCACAATGCGTACCCCAACAAGCCTGTCCTGGTCACGGAGTTCGGCTATGCCGCCTTTGCCGGCACGCACGACAACCGCTATAGCGAAACCTGGTACGCGGAATTTATGAAAGCGGATTTTCCGGCCATCGCGGAAAAAGATTACGTATGCGGGGCCACGGTTTGGTGCTGGGCCGACCACGCGTGGCCGCCGAACAACTTATATGGCTTCGGTAACGCGCCGCTCAGTCAGTCCGTTCGGTGTGCTCACACGCAGCCGCAAACCCAAGGCGCCGTTCGCGGTATTGCGGAAAATGTTCCGGGCCAAGAGGGGTGCGGGGAGTCAGCAGAATGCGACATCACGAAATAAGAGGAGCCGGTGCTTATGAGCATTAGAATCGGCATTTGCGGTGTTGGATCCTTTGCGGGTAATTTCATTCCCCTTTTCAAGGCTCATCCGGAGGTGGAGAACGTGGTTCTCTGCGATCTGGATGAGGCCAAACTGTCGGCGCAGTGCGCCAGACACGGCATTCCGGACCGTTGTGCATCGCTGGATGAGCTTTGCATGATGGATGTGGATGCCATCGCCATTATCACACAGCACCATCTGCATGGCCCGCAGGCTGTTCAGGCTCTCAATGCCGGGAAGCATGTTTATTCCGCCGTTCCATCGGCAATATCCATGGAAGAGATTACTCAGTTGGTGCGAACTGTGGAAAAGACCGGCAGAATCTACATGATCGGCGAGACGAGTTATTATTATCCCTGCGCCATCTATTGCCGTGATCGGTTCCGCAGGGGAGACTTCGGCCATATCGTATACGGCGAAGCAGAGTACTACCACGACTACAGCCACGGCATGTATGACGTTTTAAAATGGCGACATGGTAAGGATTGGGAACGCTATGCCAATTGGCCGCCGTTCTTCTATCCGACTCATTCGACAAGCATGATCGTATCCACCACCGGTGCCCATGCAACGCATGTGTCGGGCATGGGATACGTGGACCGCAACCCAGACGGCCTGTTTCAGCAGGCCGACAGTTTCTGGAACAACCATTTCAGCGATGAAACCATGCTCTGCCGCATGTCAAACGGCAGTATAGCCCGCATCAGCGAATTCCGCCGGGTCGGCCACCCCTGCACGGCCCGTATGAGGCTTTACGGCACCGAAGCCTGCTACGAGGAGCAGTTGAATGGGTCCATCTGGACAACGAGAACCCAGGATGGCTACACCGATGTCACGGATCAACTGCGCTGCAAGGCCATCGCAAAAGAGGATATCCACGGGAAAATGACAAAGCTGTCGGCTTCGGACGACATGTTCCGCGATGTTGCGCCGATTCACCCGGTTCACCTTCTCCCGAAGTCGTTCCGAGGCATGCCCAACGGGCATCTCGGCTCGCACCAGTTCCTCGTACATGATTTCGTCACAGCCTGCGTCACGGGTATGACACCGCCCAATAGCGTCTGGGCTGCGGCACGCTATCTTGTTCCCGGCCTTATTGCTCACGAGTCGGCTTTGAAAGGAGGCGTGTTGATGGAGGTGCCTGACTTCGGCGATCCGAAATGAAGACATATCTAAAAAGACAAGGGAAACTCTTGAAGTTCGGCAACAGGAAAGTTGAATTGGCCTTTGATTATAAGAAGGGATGCTTCATGAATTTGAATATTTTTGAAATAAACTTATAATAACGCAAGGAAAAAGAAATGAAATCGAAGATAAAAATCGGAATTGTCGGGGCATGCGGGCGGGGCGCCGGGTTCACGGACGGCTGCCGGGACGCGGGGGTGACGATCGGCGCGTTGTGCGACACAAACCGCGAACGGCTTCAGGAAACGGTGAAGACCATGGGCGCGGTCGAGGCATACGAGAGCTACGAAGCCATGCTGGACAAGGCGAAGCTGGACGCCGTGATTGTGGCGACGCCGATGCCGTTTCATGTGCCCATGGCGATCGCGGCGCTGGAGCGCGATATTTCTGTGCTTTCCGAAGTGACCGCGGGGGTCTCCATTGAGGAATGCCGTGAGCTTGTAAAAGCCTGTCGTAAAAGCAAGGGAATCTATATGATGGCGGAGAACTACACTTACATGAAGTCGAACGTCATCGTTCGCGAGATGGTGCAGCGTGGCGAGTTCGGGACGCCGTACTACGGGGAGGGCGAGTACATCCACGAACTCAAGGGGCTGAACGAGATCACGGTGTGGCGGCGGAAGTGGCAGACCGGCATCAACGGCGTCACCTACGGCACGCACAGCCTCGGGCCCATCCTGCAGTGGATGCCGGGCGACCGGGTGGTGGAGGTGTGCGGGCGGGGGAGCGGCCGGCACTACAGCGACCCGCGCGGCGCGAAGTACGAGAACGAGGAGTCGTGTGTGATGCTCTGCAAGATGAAGAGCAGCGGGCTGGTGAAGATTCGCGTGGACATGCTGTCCGATCGGCCCCACGCGATGACCAACTACCAGCTACAGGGCACTGACGGCGCGTACGAGTCGTCGCGCGGCGGGCCGGGCGATACGGACAAGGTATGGCTGAGGTCGCGCTCGAAGGAGCCGAAATGGCTCGACCTGCGGTCGCTGGAGGAGGAGTTTACGCCGGAGTCATGGAAGCGTCTCGGGGAGGAGGCGCTCAAGAGCGGGCACGGTGGCGGAGACTATTTTCAGGTACTCGACTTCGTGGATGCGATGCAGGGGCGACGATCATGTCCGATCGGCATTGACGAGGCGATGGATATGACCTTACCGGGACTGGTCAGCCAGCAATCCATTCTCCAAGGCGGTGCATGGCTGAATGTCCCTGACCCAAGGAATTGGTAAAAAAGCGGAACAGCCCCCGTGTTTCAATGAGCTGAAAAATAGTTTTTATGAAGTCAACATCTTGCGGCGCGTTCTGTGTATTGTGATGCTGAATGATAAAAGGGGCAGGGATTGCATTCGGAATCAAAGATCATCAATTGATGGAATATGGCCGACAAGCTTCTGGAAGATGTCCGGGATGTCTGTCCTGAAAGTGAGTTGTTTTCTGCTGGTCGGGTGTTTGAAAGAGATTGATAAGGCATGCAGTGCCATGCGCTGGCTGTGGGCTTCATGTTTTCCATACTTACTGTCACCCACGACAGTATTGCCTGCATCTGCCATATGAACTCTTATCTGATGTTTTCTGCCTGTCAGTAGATCGATTTCCAGCAATGAATAATCGTTTGTTTCTTTGATAACGCGATAAGCTGTTTGCGCCAGTTTCCCTGATTTCTTGTCAGGTGTTGAATAGACTTTTAAAGCTTTAGTCTCCATCAGATACGATGTGATGATGTCTGAATCTTTTTTGCATTTGCCGTGGACTACTGCGAGATATTTCTTCCGGGTTTCTTTCCAGTTGTCCTGCAGGAAGAATTTTGCAGTTTCGTGTTTTGCAAACACAAGAACGCCTGAAGTGTCTTTATCGAGGCGGTGAACGATAAATATTCGCTTATGGGATCTGGCGTATCCCTTGCGCACATAATCGGTCAGCGCATAATAAGCGGTGCGTTTCGTTTCTGTTTCAGAGCTAATGCTTAATAAACCAGTTGGCTTATCTACGACAAGGATTGCGTCATCTTCATAGATTATATAGAGCCCTTTTGGCAGGTGTTTATTTGTTTTTGGAAAATTCATGGATGTAGTTATAACTGGTTACATGTTTATGGACGATAACAAAATAAAGAGAACAAGAAGTCTGTTGCCCGCGTTCCGAACTTCTTGTCTGCCATCAATTCTTCTTGTTTCGCGGGTGTTTCAGCCATAAGATTATCAGGTAAATGGATAGAAATGGCCCTGTGAAATAATTCCGTGTTTTGCGATTTGATATCATAATGTCACGGGAAGAAGTCAAAATAATAAATGGTTAGCAGAAAGAGGAAGATCGAAAATGGCAAAGCTCGGAACAAAGAAGCGGCCGGCGATCGTACATGTCGAAACAGAGGCACGTGCCGGCGAGATCATGCAGATTTGTCAGTCGCATGGCTGGCAGGTCATTATCGGAATCGAACCGGACAAGCCGGAGGACATCTCCGACGTGCGGACACTTATGAACCGGTCAGGTGCGATGCCCGCACCGACGGAGCGAGTCCGGCCCGTGAGCGGCAACGACTACTGCCCCTGCGGAAGTGGTTTGAAGTTCAAGAAGTGCTGCATGCTGAAGGAACCGGAATGAAACAGCCAACGAGCCACAACCCTTTGTTCCGTGGCGCAACTCCCCGCCTTTCCTGTTGTCCTGTTGACGCATATCACATTCCCTTTCAACTTTGCTATGCGTCGCAATTTATATACGAAAGATATTGATTGCCTTTAAAATATTTAGCAAGGTATGTGGGTATATAGGAAAAGCGTCGCGCTATGCGTGACGCATAATAATATGTTGTGTGAAAGAGATAAATAGACATGCGCAAGTTAACATGATAAGTTTATAACATGGGTAAGAAGGAAAAACTTTATCAGCATGTTCTCATGCGAAAGGGTGACTCAAACATTGGTTTCAGTGACTTATGTGGTCTCCTTAAAAAACTTGGGTTTTCTCTCAGAATCAAAGGTGATCATTATATTTATTGGATGACCGGTATTGATGAAATTATAAACCTACAACCAAAAGGATCAAAAGCTAAGGCATATCAGGTTGCTCAAGTTCGCGATATTATTATTAAGTACAAACTTATGCTAGAGGACGAATAATGAATGCAAAATATGAAATCATTATATATTGGAGCGAAGAGAATTCTGCCTATATAGCGGAAGTTCCGGAACTCTCAGGCTGCATGGCCGATGGTGCTACGTATTATGAAGCGTTGCAGAATGCAGAGCAAATAATAGATGAGTGGATCGAAACGGCACAAGAAATCGGCAGAGGAATACCATCTCCTCATGGCAAACTTGCCTACGCATAATAAACACACAACAAAGCGTTGCTCAGCGACGCGGTAAACCGCGCGTGAGAACCCAGACGTTCGAAATAGAATTTGACGAGTTTCAAACTCGTGAACCAGAAGTTTGGATCATTCTTGCTGGATTTACTATCTGGCTTATGGTGATGAAAGTTGCAACTCAAAGGCACGTTGTCTAACCTGTATATTGCGTGATAACGCCGGGGTGTGTTCATGCAAAATCCGGCTTGAACTTTTTTATTCGCGCATGCCGAGATATTTTTCGACATCAAGTGATGCCATACAGCCTAAACCGGCCGCGACAACTGCCTGTTTGTATACCGGGTCGCATACGTCACCACACGCGAATATGCCCGGCGTCGAGGTGAGGGTGGATCCTTTTTCGGTCTGAATGAATCCGGCTTCATCTGTTTTTACCAAACCGGCAAATGGCTCTGTTTTGGGATCGTGCCCGATAGCTACAAAAATGCCTTCACATTTTAACTGACGGGTTTCTTTTGTTTCAGTGTTCTGCAGAATGGCGCCGGTAACAGTTTTGTCGCCTAGAATCTCAACAACAGTCCAAGGGATCATCCATTCGATCTTCGGATTCTTTTTTGATCTGTCGATTTCTACGGGGGAAGCTCTGAAATAATCCCTGCGATGCACTATCGTTACCTTGCCGGCAAAACGGGTGAGAAAAGCGGCATCCTGCATAGCTGTATTGCCGCCGCCGACAACCAGAACTTCCTGATTCCGGTAAAAAGCGCCGTCACATGTGGCACAGCCGGAAACACCGCGGCCGTAAAATTTCTTTTCAGAAGGGATCGGCAGGCGTCTTGCTTCAGCGCCGGTGGCAATAATCAGTGTTTGGGTTTCTATGTTTCCTTCGGGCGTGTGAAGAATGAAGGTGTCGCCTGATTTTTCAACTTTGTCTATACTGGCCATTTTAAATCGTGCGCCGAAACGTTCCGCCTGTTTTTTGAATTTGTCCATGAGATCCATGCCGGATATTGATTCAAAGCCGGGGTAATTTTCCACTTCATGTGATACAATCAGCTGACCGCCGGGAGACGGTCCTTCAAGAACGAGTGGTGCTAAATTCGCTCTTGCCGAGTAAATGGCGGCTGTCATTCCTGCTGGGCCGGATCCCGCGATAACCAATTTTTCCATGTAACCTCCTGTATTTCTAAGTAGTTCTATCAAATATTCTGTTCCATCTTGGGGTTAATCAACGTTTTATCAATAACTTACAGCGAAATGATCTTTCTCCCCTTTTTCAACACTAAATATCCAACAAGTCTTTGCCTTTGGCTACGGTCCCGGCACGGCAAGGAATATCCAATTTCCAAGTTGGGAAACCATGCGATCTCCGTCCCTCCCATTTGTAACTGTCACGTCCTGATTTCCGTTTGACACCTTTTTGTTGTTAGTAGAGATGATCTTCATGAAACAGAGCCGATCAGTAGAGGCGAGACCAGGCCTCCAGCCGGGGGCCGAGGCCGGGGCGGCCACGCTCTGCTGGGCGTGGTGCTCAGCCTTGGGACCAGCCAGCGTACCAGCGTCGTGCTGTGGAGCCCGGCCCCGAAGGGGTGGCCCGAAGGGCCAAGGGCGGAGCAGCGTGACGCTGGTACGGCATTGATAAACATTCTTCATGCAGCCTCCACATGGACATCCGCAGGAAACCGATAGTCCAAACTCAGATGCGGCCTGCGGTGGTTGTAGAGCCAGACAGCCTGTTCAAACGCCTTCTTGGCCTGAGCCTTCGTCCGGAACGTACGATCCATCTCGTACTCCTGCTTCAGTATCCCGTTGATCCGTTCAGCCATGGCGTTCTCGTAGCAATGCATGATCTCGGTCATGCTGATAGACAACCCCCGATCCTGCAACCGCTCAACATAAGCATGACAGCAGTATTGGCAACCTCGATCCGAGTGATGGATTGGATGTTTTCCCTCTGGCAATTCGCTCAAAGCATGATCCAAGGCCGCCAGGCAACCCTCGACCTCAAGGCTGTCGCCGATATGCGCACCCACAATCTTGCGCGAGACCACATCAGTGATCAATGCTGCATACAGAAACCCTTCGTCAGTTCGAATGTATGTCAAGTCGCTGACCCACGCTTCGTTGGACGACTCAAAGTGGTTACCCGCCAACAGGTTGTGAAACACAGGCAACGAGTGTCGGCTGTTCGTGGTGTGCGGTCGTCCGCGCTTTGGCCTGACCAGAAGGTCGTTTTCGGCCAACACCTCAAAGAAACGGTCGCGACCAATGCTCACGTTCGCCTCATCCAGATCCCGACACAAAAGGTACAGCAGCTTTCGCCCACCTAGGCGCGGCTGCATGCGTCGTTCTTGCTTCACCAACTCCACAATCATAGCTTCATCAATCTCTCGTCGTTGCCGCAAACGCCGCGCGGCATAGTAGTTCTGTCGGCTCATATCGACGTAATTACAAAGTTCTTTGACATTGAACCCGGCCTTCTTAGCGCCGTCCTCTACGACAGTATTTACAGCTTCCCAACGTGTTTTTTTTTAAAGCCTTCTACGTCTTCAATGCCCGCCGATCGACAGGCGATCCCCAGATATGCCTCGTCGAACCGGCCCTTTAGATGGGCATCCGCCAAGGCCTTCTCAAGATCCTTCACACGCTTACGTAATGTCTTCATTTCGCTGACTTCCTTTGCCGTTTCCACTCGCACCACCTTTCCTACCAAATGGTCCTTCCCATACTTCACAGCCCATCTCTCGATCGTACCCTGGCCTCGTATCCCGTATGCCCGGTACGCCGCGACTCGTGTCTCGAATCGCCCTTCTTCAAGTTCTCGCAGTACTTGCAACTTGAACGCCTCACTATACCGTATTGCCGACCGCATTCACACCTGCCTTTCGTATTGCAGGTGTCAACCTATACCAGGACGGGACATTGAACTTGGTTATTGGATATTGAATCTCCTTCTTGTCCCGGCGTAGCACGCTATTGCGACCGGAGCCGGATCCCCATCAGGACACTGTTCAAGAAATCTGCGGATATTTTTATCCAGATTTCTTGGACCATCCTTCCCCATCATCCCTAATCCTGTTATCCTGTCAAACTCTCTTTGTATTTATCTTTAAGCCGAAAGTTCGGTTTCCGGGAATATCATTGATTCGGCAAATTCCATTTGAAAATCCATATCCGACGAAAGATCGACGTGTTTGGTTTTCTTCCGCAGTTCTTCAGCATATAGCCGTTCATCAGTGGAAATCAAAGCAAGTTTGGCACCAAGGGAAGCAGCATTACCTATGAAGCTTATACGACTGCATGGGATTTGAGGCAGTAATCCTATTCGCCTGGCATTATTTCGCCGAATAAAATTACCAAAAGCGCCTGCGAGAAGAACTTCATCCAGATCGTTTGAACCAATTCCTGCATGACGAAGCAGGATGTTTGTGCCTGCCCGGATGGCGCCCACGGCAAGTTGAAGCTCTCTGATATCCTTTTGGCATAGTGATATAGCCTTGCCTGATGCCGTCTCTCCTGCCTCAGCAAGTACAAAGCAAGTGTTGTTGTCTTTGTCTGTCATCAGCCGTTTCAATACCTTGTCGGGAAGATCAGACGACGCTTCATCTTTTGACAAAATTCGGCCAGTCACGTCAAGAATGCCGATTCGGAGCAATTCCGCCGCGGCATCAATCAGGGCGGTACCGCAAATACCAGCAGGTTTTGTATTACCTATAATATTCAGCATAACATCATCCGAGATGATCACCTTCTCTATCGCACCTTTGGTTGCTCGCATACCTTGCATTATCCTTGCACCTTCAAAAGCCGGTCCGGCCGCTGTTGATGCTGCCAGCAGTGTTTTGCCGCAAGACAGCACAATCTCTCCATTCGTGCCAATGTCTATGAATAAGATGTTCTTTTTCTGCTGACCCAGAGAGGATGCGAGCATGCCAGCTGTGGTGTCACCTCCAACGAATCCGCCCAGTTGCGGAAAAACATATACCCGGGCTTTTGTATTTACCTTTATTCCCAGGCGGGCCGCCGAGATGGTCTGCGCCCTGTCAAATGCCTGGATGAAAGGTATTTCACCGAGCGCTGACGGATCATAGCCGCACAGAATCTGTTGCATGGTGGAATTGCCAACAATAACCGTCTCATAAATATTTTCCACCGATATGTTCGTTTTCCGAGCCAACTCCCCAATAATATTATTTACAGTGCCGATAATGGACTCTTGAAGCTGTTTTAAGGATGCGCTTTTTTCCCTGATCTTGAGAATCCTCGAGATAACGTCGTCACCATAAATTATTTGCGCATTTATTTTCGACTCAACAGCCAATTCTTTTGCTGTTTGAAGGTCAAACATGGTTCCAACCACTGTTGTTGTTCCAATATCGAACGCTACTCCGTAAAGCGCGTTTGAGGTATCACCTGCTTCCAGCGCTATCAGTTCATTCCCGTGAATTACGGCCGTTCCGTTCCAATTATTAGATCGCATGAAGCCGGGCAGAACTCCGGTAAAATCGGATGATATGACTATGTCTTCAAGAACGGCGGATAATCGCGCCAGATCAGATTGTGGATCTTTGCTCGAGGGTGGTTGAAGCTGAAAATACTTCTTCGAAACTGCCGGTTTTAAACTGCTTGTTTTCCCGGAATCAGTCGTGAGTATCTGCTGTTGGCTTTCAAAGGTTGATTCTTCCGGGATTTCAATGGTAACCGGCCCTGCAATTGAAGTTTGACACGCAAGACAATACCCTTGCTCTAATGCTTCTTGCTTGAGCGTATCGTCTTTCTTACTTTTTGAAATCACCTTGCCGCTTATCACTTTTACTAGACATTTACCGCAAGTGCCTTGCCCGCCGCATGGTGTCTGCAGAATAATACCCGCAAGACCAGCGGCTTCTAACATGGAAGTTTCCGGCAATACAAAGACAGTGCGTCCGGACGGCTGAAATATAACCCTGAATTCCTTTGTTTCCATGAATCGAGTTATAGCATTGCAGGTTCAGTTCGTAAAGAATAAGGATGTTTGTTCCATTTGTATGGCGGGATATGCCGGCAATACGCTTAAAACAGGTTCTCTAGCGCACATTATTCATGAAGAATCTACTGTGAGCGTGTATCTTACACCACCTCAAGGACTTGCCCTCGGAACCCGATTTCGACGTGTCTCTACACGCCCTCATCCGGATTCCTTCTCCAAGCCCTTGATCTGTCGCAACCTGCACACTCTCGTCACGAAGCTTCATGAATAATGCACGCTAGAGGTTAGCCCGCATATTTCATGAAGAATTGCATGCATGTGGGGGATAAGACGTTGTAAAACAATGGCTTTGTGCAGTGGTTAGAGATTGTTTGACAAATGCAGTTTGTAATATGGTTCCAGAAAAGAAAAGATGCATATGGCCGCTTCGGTAATATTTAATTTGGTGCAATTTGTATAATAAAAGGTCTGCGAGGGACCTTGACTTGCATATGATCCATTTCTCCTGTAAATTGCTGTTGAAACAAGGATAAACAGTATGGAATTGTTGCCGTGTTTTGATGCTGAATCTTGCAATAACACAGAATGTTATCAGTAGAATTAATGGTCCAACAAGGAGATAGGGAAATGAAACTAACCGTTTGCCGGACTGTTGTCTTGTGCGTAGTAATGATGTATTACACGAGAGATTAAAAATTGTCTGCAAGCGGCAATACATAACATGAAGCTGTTTTTACAATTGGTGTATTACATGGAAACAGTTCTATCAATCTGCTTTCCAATGGGCATCTAGTGCAATAAAGAAGAATACGAATGCATATAATGTCCAAAGTAAAAAAATCAACATGCCGCCTTCTGAAGCACCAGCTTTCGGAAGCAAGACCCCCAAGATTAGCCACGTTATAGAATGAAGATAAGGTATGATTAAGAGTGCTTTGTAATGGACACTTTTATTCACAGATTTTCGAAAATATAAATAAACGAGCGAATAGAAAAGAAAAGGTGATGAAAAGATTAATGTGATAACAACGGCAAACTTAGTGATCTCTATTTCTTTTGGGTCCCCAATTATTGTCGCAATGTAGAGAACTAGACCTAGAAATATATGTCGAAATAATGATCGTTTCATTTTTGATCCCCCAGTCTGTAACGCTCATTTACTGTTCAATTTTTCATCCATGAGAACCTAGATTAATGTTTCTTTTTAAACAAAGGGCTTAAAACACCCAATAAAACTGAATAAACGAAAAGCAATGCAAACAGAATGCATAACAACATTGTTGCATGTTCAACCTGTTCTAGCCGAATGATCATAATTGTTGATGTTAATGATTGAGAAGCAAAAATAGTAAAAAACAAATATCTCAATTTAAAATGATCAAATATTAAATAATACAAGCAACAGCAGTGGATTATAGCAATTAGAAATCCCCAGAATTCTAGCAGGGATAAACATAAATAACCAATAGCAGACGTGGGAAGAAAAAATATGAACAACCAAACCTCATCTTCAAAATGAGGAATTTCATCTGTGATAATGAGTGAGGTTAATTCTGCAATTGCTATTGCTATTAAATAAATAAAAATAGAAAACACAACAGTTCTTTGAGCACTAGCAATTTGTGCAACAGGGTAATTTTCCAAATCATCTGAATTCATATCTTTATCTATCTATTATATATACACTTTGGGCTATTTAATAAAGAACAAGAATATGTAAAAAAGATAGGGCTTTTGTAAAAAACACGTCGTGTCTTGCATAAAACAGTCTGTTTTGTTAGCCCTCATATAAAGTTGGTTTTATCACATATTGCGGCTGAAGGCTGGCGGTCTGGTGCTGATTGGGCCAATTTCGGCGGACAGTATCATAGGGATTTCCTGAGCGGACAGCTTCTCGGTAATTCTCAGTTCGCTGAAAAGATGGTCAAGCTTGGCGTGGGGCCGCACAAGGAAGGAGGGACGCATCTCATGATTACGCCTATCATTAACAAGTATCGAGCCAAGAAGTAGTCTTGACGTCTGTCACATGAATCGTACATTACCGAAGACGCCGAAAGTGAAGGCAGGTGCCCGCCAGGGAGACAGAATCATGTCAAAGACAATGGTGCTCGGAATCATCATTTTTGGAATGTGTATCAATTGCGTGCAACAGCCCGTTCATGCGGAAGGTGAACGACGAAGAAGGTCAGACATGGAAGCCAAACGTATTGTCTCGCAGTATAAAACCGTATTCAATAAGCCTCCGACCAAGACCCCATCTCGGACAGCGGTTGACGGGCCACTGTTGGGTAATGGGAGCATCGCCGCAACCATCAGCGGACCTCCTGAAGCGCAGCGCTTCTGGTTGTGCAAGAACGATTTCTGGCGTTTCAAGTCGCGTGACGGCGAAGGCTATGTCACCGGTGTGGGATATATGGACATCAGCATCCCGGGGTTGAAAGGAGCGAAGTATCATCTCGAACAGAACTTGTACAATGCTAAAACCAGCGCTGTTTTCTCAAAAGAGAACGCGACAGTGACGATGCATAGCTACGTGGCAGCAGAGCATAACCTGCTGATCGTTGAGATTGAATCAAAGGGAGAAGCACTGTCCGGCGAAATCGCAATCACGCCGCTGAAGGGCGGTAATTCGGACTCGCTTTCCGGCAAAGAGAACGCGACTGCCTGGATAGTCAGGAAATTCGAGAAGGGCGTGGATGTTCCCTCTGCCGTGGCGGCCGCAGTAAAACTGTATGGCGCGGACGGTACTGAGTTTGAACTGAAGCCCGGGAAGAGTGTCCGACTGGCCATTGGTATGCGTAGTCTGTTAGATGGGCCTGACTATCTGACGGATGCCCGGCAGTTGGTCGCGAGTGTTGATTTCGATGATGTTGAGACCGCGCACTGCAAGTGGTGGCATGACTTCTGGAGCAAGAGTTGGGTGGAGATAGGAGATCCGCTTGTCGAGCAACGCTACTATCTTTCCAACTATGTCATGGGCAGTTGCTGTCGCGATCTTGAGTTTCCTCCAGGCATTTTTGGTTCATGGGTGACCGTGGATCATCCCGAATGGCATGGAGATTACCATTTGAATTACAATTACCAGGCCCCATTCTACGGTTTGTACAGCGGAAACCATATCGAGCAGGCCAATACTTACCATGCTCCTATTTTAGCTTTTATCGAACGCGGCAAATTCTATGCGAAGGCCGAACTGAACTGCAGGGGGGTTTACTTTCCAATCGGTCTGGGTCCAAAGGGCCTCGAAGTGACCAGGCATTCGACGTATTTCGGCAATACCGGTCCGGGATTATTCCACCAGCAAAAAAGCAATGCCGCCTACTGTCTGGTCAATATTGCATTGCACTGGTACAGCACGTATGACCCGGAGTATGGCAAAGACGTATATCCCCTTGTGATTGAGGTCGTCAATTTCTGGGAGGACTACCTCACATGGGAGAAGGATTCTCAGCGATACGTTATCTACAAGGATGCCATACATGAATGGTCGGGAAACGATATGAATCCCATCATGTCTTTGGGCATGGTCCGCAACGCATTTTACCTTGCGCTGGATATGAGCAAAGAATTGCGTGTGGATGCCGAACGTCACAATAAGTGGAACCATATCCTCGGCCATATGAGTGCGTTCCCCACACAGGAGAAGAACGGAAAGACGGTCTTTCGGTATAGCGAGAAGGGAATGGCATGGAGTGAGGATAATACTCTTGGTATCCAGCACATATATCCTGCCGGCGCTATTGGGCTTGAAAGTGACCCGAAGCTGCTTGAAATATCTCGTAACACGATTGAAGTCATGGGGCGCTGGCTCGACGGCAACGGCATGAACAGTTTCTATCCGGCAGCGGCCCGAGTAGGATATGATCCAGAAGTAATTCTTTCTCAACTGCGATCTATGATCAAGCGGGTCGGCAGTCCGAATGGCTTCACTGTAGGGAATCCTCATGGGATTGAAAACTGCAGCATTGTTCCAAACACAATCAATATGATGCTGTGCATGGCTCATCAGAATGTGCTGCGCATCTTCCCTGTGTGGCCAAAGAACAAGGATGCGCGATTTTCCGACCTGCGTATGTGGGGCGCATTTCTCGTGTCCGGCGAACTGAAGGACGGGCAGGTTCAATACGTACGGATCAGGAGTGAAAGGGGCAAACCGTGCATCGTTCAGAATCCCTGGCCGGGAGACAAGGTCGCAGTTTTTCGAGACGGCGTGAAGGCGGAGACTGTTTCCGGTGATCGCTTCACTCTTGCAACCAGAGTGAATGAGGAAATCAGACTGGTGCCGATGAGCCCTGAAAAATAGTTTTTCTCAGGTAACTGACGAATGCCGGAAAGTGAAGGCAGACGCTCGTGACGGCAATTCGTGACGGTCTACATGAAACGGTTCACTGCAAGTTGATTCCCGATATATCAGGCCAGTCCAAACATTTTCTCTTTTAAATCCAGATAGTAAATGTAGTCGTCAGGCTTAACATCGGGCGGACAACGATGATCACAAAATGGAATATAACCACCACGCTCTACAAGCGGCACAAGCGATTCCATATATGCTTTGATCGCCTGTTTGCCCTTAATCATCTCTAACTTGTCAAATCCACCCATGATCCTGAGATCTTTACCATATTCCTCCAGTAGAACAGCCGGATGAACACAACTGTTCACCTCGTATGGGAACAGACAATTGATGCCGGATTCAAGAAGACCGGGTAGAAGCGGTCGAACGTCGCCATCACAATCGGTATACCAGATGTCAATACCTGCCGCTTTCAGCTTTTTGTTTATGCGCTTGTAACGAGGCACTATAATATTCGTGAAAAAATCGAGCGATATGATTGGACCATTCTTGAAGCAAATGTCTTCCCAGCCTGACGCGTAATCGAGCTTGATGTGAGGTAAAATCTGATCAAGCGAGTCTTCGACAAGAACACAGCATGTTTCAACCATGTCTTCTACCATGTCGGGATAATCATAACAGGCGTATGCAAGGCCTTCAAAAGTCAACATGTCGCGGATCTTTCCTATCATTGAGCCGCACCAGACGCCGAGCGGATATGTTCTATCTTCCGGATGCGTTTTCTTGACTTCGGCAATGTTGATTTTGCGCGCCGGATCGTCGCGGCGGAATCTTTCTTCTTTGCATTGTTTCCAGTCGTCCGGCGTTACGATCGAAGCTTTTGTGTAATGAGGGATGGAGCTGTGCCCGTCCTTGGCGATTTCTGCCAGCAGGCCGTCGCCATTCATTATGATTTTCTTGTCGGCTGTCTCGCTTATCACTTTTTCTTCAAAAGCCGGATTCATCCAGGTGTTGCCGCCTACGCCGCTAATGATATCAAAGTTAAAGAAAACATTTGCTTCACCCTCATTTGTTATGTTGTTCTCCAGAAAAAGAGGCCATTGCTCATAGTTTTCCTGCCAATAGCCGAATTCCATGTTAAAAGAGCGGTCTATGGATTTGTAATGCATCTGGTTATTGAACCGTTCGCGATCTGTCATTATGCCTCGCCATTTGGGACGAGATGGTTTTATTTCTTTTTTCATACGATGAACTCCTTGCAGTGTTTCTAGAAAGTAAAAGGATGATTTAATAATAAAACATTGGTGTTATCAAGCGGCAACTTCCCCTGTTTTTAATTGATAACGGTGCTAAAAGGACATAACATACGGGAGGTCTTGAAAGACAATGACTGAACGTGCATGGCGCGGAGGCTTCTGGTCTGTGGTTCCGCGTTTTTAAATTTTGCGTACTGATATCTCTAAGCTGAATATTTCATGATAAGAACCAAAATCAATCAAACTAGCGTCAGATTTCTTACGGCCTGCTTGTTTGTCGCGAGCATAGTGTTCGGGTTGTCAGCTTGTGTGAGAGAACGGCTGGACGAGGTGATTCCCGCACCGCCTGAACATAACTATGAACTTATAGATGATTTCAATTATCCTGATACGCGCAGTGCGCGCAGATCGTGGTCAGCCATGCTGAGGACGGAACCTGTTTCCGTTCTTGATATTAACGGTACAAACGTGTTGAGATTTCCGTGCGAATTCAAAGGGCGTAATGTCGAGCGCGCGACGTGGGAAAAATCTATCAGCATGGATCTTGCCGCCTGTCAGGGATTACAGTTTTACTTCTTCTGTAAAGATCCTCTGCCGGTCTCGGTGTTCAGGTTCTATCTGAAAAGCGGTTCAGGCTGGTATGCGGCCAAGTTTCAACAGGCGAATGTGGATGGCTGGAATCGTATAACGATTGATAAAGCGGAGATGGGGATTGAGGGTGAACCGGCCGGGTGGAGTAAGATTGACGCAGTGCGTATTTCCGTCTGGCGCGGGGCGGATGCGGACACGGTTTTTTATATCAGTCATCTGGGACTCCTTGGCGCGGATGCGCGTGTGGCTGTTGTGCGCGGTGATTCTGCGGCTAAGACAAGACCGGATGAATTGAGATCAATAACCGATTATACGGAAATGATAGTTCAGCATCTGAAAAATCTTGGAATTTCGTACTGTGTTATCAGCGATCTTGATCTTACGCAGAAAATACTTAGCGATAAGAAACTTGTTATTTTGCCTTACAATCCTGATATGCCGGATAACGCGGTAAGTGAATTGAATTCATTTCTCCTGTTTGGCGGAAAAATGATTTGTTTCTACGTTATGCCGCCTGCGCTGGAACAGGTTATCGGGATTGAGCAGGGCAAGCACATGAAGCAGGTATATCAGGGGCAATTTGCTTCCATGCGTAAAGCAGGTAAAGGTTTTACGGGCCAGGCGGATATTGTAAAGCAGAGATCATGGAACATTTATCAAGCGCGTCCTGTTACGGGCAGGAGCAGGGCTGTTGCCTATTGGTATGACGAGAAGGGAACTAATACGGGTGAGCCGGCGATAATTGTCTCCGGGAACTGTATTCAGATGACTCATATTCTGGCTAAGGACAATCCGCTTGCAAAGAGGGATCTTCTGCTGGCGATGATAGGAAATTTTATTCCTGAAATATGGCATGGGTCCGCGAGGAAAATAGTAATGCAGGCGGACCGGTTTGGTCCTTATCAGGATATAACGCAGGCTTGTCGACAGATTCTTCAAGAAGCGGCGATGAAAGGAATATCCGAACGTGTGAAGCCGGTACTGGATGAGGCGGGAAAGATCGCTTTGGAATCGAAAAATCTTCTGACGGCGTGTAAGTGGATTGAGGCTATTGACGCGGCAGGCAGGGCGGGGGGACTGGTGGAACGCGCGTATTGCATGGTGCAGGACGCGCAGGCCGGTGAATACCGGGCGTTCTGGTGTCATAGTCCGTTCGGGGTCGCGGGAATGGATTGGGATGAAGCTGTCAGGCTTCTTGCTGAAAACGGATTCACGGCGGTGTTTCCTAATATGGCGTGGGCTGGTGTTGCATATTATGACAGTAAAATTCTTCCGATCGCAGATGAAGTAAGAAAGAGCGGGGATTTTATCGAGCAATGTCTGCAAGCCTGCAGGAAGTATGGGGTGGAATGTCACATTTGGAAGGTAAGCTGGAATACAGGCTGGAACGCGCCTCAGGAATTTATTCGCCGCATGAAGGAGAGTGGACGGCTTCAGGTGCATTTCGATGGTCGGGTTGATCCTGGCTGGCTGTGTCCTTCACATCCGGCTAATCAGGAGCTGGAAATAAGTTCAATGGTTGAAATCGCAAGGAATTACGCGGTGGACGGTATTCATTTTGACTACATACGTTATCCCAGTCGGGATTTCTGTTTTTGTGATGGTTGTCGCGAGCGGTTTGAAAACGTTATTGGCGCACGCGTGAAAAAGTGGCCGGCAGATATACGAAATGACAATAAGCTGAAAGAACAATGGCTGAACTTTCGACGCTGTAATATAACAAGGGTTGTAAAGGCGGTCAGTGATGAAGCACGTGAAATCAGGCCG
>JAQBFJ010000085.1:0-7887 GCA_032123435.1 Verrucomicrobiota bacterium | reverse complement strand
GGTGAAGAGGAAGCTCCCATCTGCCCTGACAGAGGTGAGGACGGAGAAATCAAGATATGTGCGTATTATATGAAATCTGGAGAGTCGGCGATCCTTCAATATCTCTAACAGTATTCGTCAGTCCTAGATCCCTACCCCCTCCTACGCAGAATCCTCAGGAAGATGACCCCACCCACGGGGATCAGAAGAAGTGCCAGGGAGTTGAAGACTCCCGATCCGGTTAGAGAGTTTCCGCCGTAGGATGCTGCCATTGTATTTGCAGATTCTGGATATGAGGGAGTAGCTGGGTTACAGTCATCGTCTTTACCGTTGCCTGGGATCTCTGACATCCCTGGATTCACACCGGGATCTTCGTCGTTGCAGTCGAGTTCGGGATGTGTGCATTCAGCAGAAGCAGGATTTCCATAGCCGTCAGAATCGCCATCTATGCATTGGGAGAGGCAATCCGGGTCATCATTGTCGGTCAACCCATCACAGTCGTTGTCTATACCATCGTCACAGATTTCTACGACTCCTTGTGGGTTTGGCTCTTCACAGTTGCAGTACGAGTTAGGATTATTGGGGTAGATGTGTCGATTTGAGTCATCGCAGTCCAATTCGGGATATACGCATTCAGGGCTTGCCGGATCGCCGTATCCATCGCCGTCTTTGTCCTCAGCGCACAATACGCTGGCCCTAAAATTGGCAACCGTTGTCCGGGTATTGTTCAGTGTCTTCCTATTGTCAGCCGCATGAAAGGAACCTTCGGGGACGCCCATAGGGTCTCCTTCATAACTAATATCTGGGTTAGACCAATAAGGCAATCTCTCGCAGCCAGGAGACCAAGGTGTAGAACGATCGTCAATATATGGACATGGTATTTCTTCGTCGACACAGTCGCATTCGTCCTCGTAGGCCATCACAGTCTTCCAGAACGTTGGAGGAGTCGGCTCAGGCGGGATTTCTATATTCACATATCCATGGTTGTAAGTGAATGGAAGATTATCTGTATCATCTACAAACCAGTCATGTCTTGCTCCCATGTTATGCCCGAGTTCATGTGCAAATGCGTGATACCATATAGAGTCCCGCGTAACCAGAGCAAACGCCCACGCCTCAGAAGAGTGCGAGACACTCTCCATCTGATACGCCAGTCCACCGTACTCCAGGTCATTAAGAATGAGAACAACCGTATCTGCTCCGTACTCGTTGCGCAAGTAATGTACGTCGGGTATGTTACCATCTTTGAGATCTTGAAGCGCTATGGACCAACTGAAAGGAGCGCTCTCACTGTACGATACTTCTGCGGCATGGACGAGGCGGATTCTCTGGAAAATACCGCTGTTGGAGTACGTCAGGTTAACATCGGCAACATGCAGGTCAATTTCGGCCTGAATTGCGGTTATTCCTCCTGCCCCATTTCGGGCATTCTCGGTATAAACGACTAAAACGTCAATCAGAGACCCATCGTCTGCGAGCATTGTCTCAAGCGGCTTGGGTTGGCCGTAAGTCTCTACAGGAATCGGCTCATGTTCTGGCAGAAAACGAGATCTATCGATTTCTTCTATAGAATGAACCCCGTTGCCCTTGTAGCGTATTCTGTATGCTGCTGCGCCAGGTAGTATCACACTTCCCACCATTACCCTCTCATTAACCACAAGAATCACTTGACTGTGCAGCATTCCCTGAACATGACCGACATAGGAGTAGCTGCCCGATAGGTTCGTGTCCACACGGTCAAGAACTGCGATCCAGGCAGCATCTTCAAAAAGGTTCAACTTAATGAGAGGGGCGACGTTGGACTTATCCTTTAAACTGAGCCGACTATGCCCCATCAAATCAAAACGTATTTCGACAAACCTGCGTCGAATCACAGTTGGGTCGGACAGAAGATTTTGATTTTGTCTCCGAACTGAATCAACGAATAAGCCCTCTGCGCGATTCGTTCGTTGGCCCGAGACGTCAGCTGTTACGGGGACAGAATACGATTGAGCCAAGAGGAATCCTAGAAGAAGGGACATTAAGATAGTGGTTTGTGTTTTGCGATTCACTATATTGCTCCTAATTCGATCAAGGCAGGACGTGCGGCAAGGGTCTGATTATGCGTCCAAACTACTTGCCAGCCTGGCAAACGAAAGGCCAGTCAGTCTTCGATTTAGACCTCCTTCTTCTTGATATTGGTCAGACAATGAATCTTGACCTGAAAATGCTATTTATAACAAAAATAACGCCACTCTTTCAAGACTATTCTCATGTTTGAATCTGTTCCAACGACTTCGGCAGGTAAAATGCTCATAATCCGCAGCCTCCCCCCTGGGGTACGCATATGTGTTCTAATTCTTCAGTCTCGCCAGACTGGTAGGAATAAATATTAGATGCAGATATGGCGAATCTCCCACCGGTCCGATGAAATTTCAGGTATCGAGCAGAACGTGACAATCGCCAGACTGCCCCCCGTGGTGTAGAAAGCATGCTCAGATGTTACCCCCAACAGGATCGGTCGGAGATAAACATATCATCCGAAGATAGCGATTCTCTCTGGCAGGTTCGCTTTCGCCATGTCTATCAGGATTCGTCAACAGAAGGGCTTCTGGCCCTGGAATGGCTGTCGTGTGGATATGCATAATTCCTACGGCTGGCCATTTTTCACATCGATAGCAGACCTATGACACTTCTGATGATCGGTTGCTACCACAACATACTGGGGTGGGGCAACTTCATCGAAAGCCAGTGAAAAGGGCCACATCCGTAATGGATATGGCCCCTGTAATGCGCGGACTTCAAGCGCATTGGACTATACGTTCGCCGCTGGTTCAGATAGGCACGCTACGGGCATGCCAGGTTGTCAGGATTGGTGGAGAGCGGGCAGGCGGCGCATGTCAACTCGATACTTCAATTGCCCGACGGAAGCGCCGAGTAGTGCGCAGCCACAGCGAGCCACTTCCCGCTGGACTTGGCATAGACGACGGTGTATCGTCCAAAGATGGATCTGCTTCCTCCGTCCTTCGGCTTCAGCGCGATGGCGTAATGTCCCCAGGCAAGACCCGTGCTGCCTATCACCCGGAACTGTGCATTGACCGCAGTGAATGTCGAGTTGTCCATGGCGGCCCACACGCCCTTCGTGTATTGCTCGTATGCCGCTTTTCCGTTAGCGGCAAACGGTACGGAAGGACTGAAAACAACGCCCTGGTCGTGCACCATCGCAAAGAAGGCTTCATCCTTGCTGTTGTACGCCTTCACCCCTTTCTCAAAAGCCGCCTTGAGGTCATCGACGTCGCCGGCCAGTGCGGGTGTGGACACAAGCAAAGCCAACACAACCATCCATCCAAGAAACCCTCGTGCATTGTAGGACATGATCTACCTCCTTCCTGTTGTGCCGCAACGAAGCGGCCGTTGATTAACGTGCGGGGCCTGCACGCCTCCCGGTTCGCACAAGCGAACCGTTGGATCCCATTTCATCGCTCACCCCGAAGGGGTGATCGTTCTGCTGCTTCACGGATGGAATCAGATTGATGATTCAGCGGAGTTTGCTAGATATGCGTCAAGGCTGTTATGACGATGCATTCGAGCAAGGTGAGAGGTACCATTTTTGATGTTAATACACGGTTCTTAATGCTGTCAAGAACTATTATGGAATCTAGTGTAGCGTTTTACGAAGCCTCCAAACGTTTGATAGGCAGGCAAAGAAGTTGGAAGATGGTCAAAGGCTCGATGGCTAAGCCACAACATATGGGGTCCGGGGTACCTTGCCAATAACTGTCAGTGTTTGCTCAACATCTTCAGTCTGGAAAAAGTAAATATATCGAGCAGGAACGAAGCCGCTCCGCTTTCGCGTAGCGGCTTCGTTCCGTGTGGATATGTTGATTCTCAGGACTCGCCAATCGTGCCCTGGGTTGTTTCCGAGAGGTAGAAAAACGGACCATACCCGAAAAACGGATACAGTCCGTGTGTGTGAAATGAGCGGATTGGATGTGCTTGTTACTCCGCTTCCTCCTCTGCAGCTTCTTCAGTCTCCTCTTCTTCTGCTTCAGCACTGTCCTTCGCCTGTTCTTGCGCTTCTAAAGCTTCCTTCACTTCTGCTTTCCCCTCTTCGACAGCTTGTTCAGTCACTTTCTGAGTTGCTTCCTCACCACTGCAATAGCCGTTCGAAGCGAAGAGCAAAAGAAAAAGGACCCCCATCACCAATGCAAAATGTTTCATGCCGCTCTCCCTCTTTGAGATTAATAAAGACTCAGATGCCGACTGTTGGAGCTTTCTATCAAGAATAGCTCTTCTCTGTAAAGCAATTCTTTGTGTTTGAATTCAAACTCAGTTGATGTCCCACCATAAAACAACCCTCCATAGCTGCCATTCCTAATGCAGACACAGAGCAGTTGTCCGCTGGATGCAAATCAAGCAGCATGATTGTCGGAGAGCATGAGACGACTATGACAAGATTATCAAGCGAGATTAACTACTTTACTCTGTCGCAGTGATATCTTGGAAGGAATGTTTCCTTCGATCTTGAATGGAATGACTTCAGGAGTAACCAAATCTGCAGTGTCTTTTCCTTAACGCTCACCACCCTGTCCCTCAGAACAGAGCGGCTTAAGGTGGTTTGGAGCCTTCTCCTGCAAGGCGGCTCCGAGGGGCCCTCCCTCATCTCCTGTGCAGTTACACACATGAAGGAGACATTGCTGCCTCCGAAATGCGCTCGAGGCGCACGTTCGTGTGGATATATGCAATCCTGAGGGGTAGCCTCCCGTTCGTCATATGCAACGGCTATCGTCAGAGGAGGGGTCTTGGAGCTTTAATCGTAGAAGTGCTGGGATATGTGTAATTTCTGGTATTCACCACCCATACACAAAAAAGGGGTGGCACCCAAGTCGGGAACCGCCCCTTCAATCTATCAAATCGGGTTGGATTCCTACTTCATCCTACGCCAGATGCCCACTGCTAAGATCGTACCCAACGGAAGAAGGAAGTAGGCAAGATGGTCGGTTAAATCGGATGTCTTCTCCAATGTGTGCGTAGCGGAAATGGACGCTTCTGCGCTTCCTCCGCATGAGCCTGTAAGTGCAGCCGGGAATCCTACCTGGTTGGAATTACGACTCTCGTTGCCAGAAGCATCAAAGGCTCTTACCACAAAGAAGTACTGGGTCTCATCATCGAGTTCATGAATCGTGCAACTCGTATGAGATCCTTCCCATTCGGCTCGACCGTAATCATATCGCTCACCTTGTTCGCGTGAGAAAACCCGGTAGCCCATGAGGTCTGAATCATCATTCGCACCCCACATGAGTCCTATATCCACTGCAAAAGCACTTTGCGATAACAATACAAGAGGGAATACCAAACCCATAATAGAAATGAACCTGAGAGAAAGCAGGTGCGAGAGCCGAAGAGACATCGATCTTACCTTAGAGTCACCAGAACCTTAGGGAGGGTGGTGTTCTGATCAAAATTCATAATCTATCCCCCATAAGGCTTCGCCTGAACATAATGCTCCCTGATCTGTGGGTTCATAGGGAGACCGGATAGATCAGCAGAAAGATTAAGTACATAACACAAACAAAGACACGTCAAGTCAATTCCTGCAAAAGATCATACCAAAAGGCCCCGAGTGGCAAAAGGAGCTAGATACTTCATGCGGGGCAGCAAATCTGGGTCGAAAACTGCCCCTGTTTGACAATATCTTCAATCTGGAAAAAGTACATACATTACAGTTCTTTTCAACGCCGGGTCCGGCCTCACCGCTTCAACATATGCTCATGATCTGGATTGATACCCTTCTAGCTTCAGTTTCCTAGTTGGAGCACTATCTGAGAGGCATTTTCATTGTAACGCCCCGGTTTTTCGAAAGAAAATGGAAGAAAGGCCGGTTTGTTCTGTGTATACACTGACGGCGAAAAACAGTGAAGGGATAGGATATCTCAGGGATGTGCGAGTCTGTCAATAGCAAGGATCCTGCAGAGCTTCTCTTGCAGGGGGGTTCGTTGGGATGGGACGTATTGGGCCCTCAGGCGGCCCCGTCCCGATTTGGACTCGGGTGGATAGAGGTTGAGGATCTCCGTTACTTCAAAAAGCTGTTCATACAGAGAAGGTATCGAAAGACGGATCCCTGCGTGGGCGGCTTTGCGTTGAAGAAGGGAAGAGAGCATCAGAGCCAAGACACAGTAGAAGGCGTGCACACGCAGTTTTGGGTCGGTCCAGTGGAACGCAGGGGAAAAGCTGACCCAATGGGGATTTTTCATTTGCTTGAACGCATCCTCAACATGGTGTTGTGCCCGACTGCCAAGGATGATTTCTTCCGTGCTCCATTTGTGATTGTTGGTGCACAAAATGCGCTTGCCGAGTCGGGAACGCTTGAGTCTTTCAAATGCGGCGGCATCCGTCCAGAAGAGAAAATCCAGCCTTCCATCGGACTCGATGATTTCTGTTTTGAGAATCTCGGAAACATATTGTCCTGAGGTGATCGACTCAAGATGCTTCTTCAGAGACTCCCGGGTGTATCCCTTGCCTCGGGCTTTTGGCTGTTGACTACGACGAAGTTTTGTACGCAGTTCTTGGAGGGCAACACGTTTTTTTCGTAATGCGGTCTTGATTCCGGCAATTTGGCCGGCCAGAAGCTTCTCGCTCCGAGTGACTACGACCGAACGCTTCTGGTCCCAAACTTCCTTTTCTGTCCGGTAAGCGGAGGTCCCCTTAAGGCGGGGATCGGAAAACGATTGAAACTTTTGCAAAGGGACGTCCAGAAGATCCTTATGATAGGTTACCGTCAAGGAGGTGATAAAGTGGTACTCACTGTTGTCGATTTCCTGCATGTTTTCCTTCGAGGTGTTTCCGCCATCAAAGACGAGCGTGACATGCTCACACTGCTTGGCAAATTGACGATAGCGGGCAACAAGGTTTTCGGCAACCGTTGCGAACATGGCCGCATCGTTTTGGTTTCCGGGATAAACATGGGAGAGCAAAGGCACATGAAAATCCGTGCTGACAAGAAGTGCAAGGCCAATAATTCGCAGATCTTTCCGCTTGCTTTTCGCATGGCCTCGCTGTGCCAGCACCGATAAGGTTTGGGTATCGATGAAGGTGTCGAAATTCGTAGCATCAAACAGCAGTGTCTTTAGATCGACGTTGAAGTGTTCAACCAATCGGCGGGTGAATTGTTCTTCAATCTTGGCGATGGTCTCTTCATCCAGATACTCCATGTGGTCCCAAAATCGCTGACTGGTCAATGAACCTTTGGATGTCGGAAGAAGCCGATGCAGAACCGTTTTGCGATACCAGTCGTAGAGAGAAGATTTACTTGTGGAAGCCACGCAGCGGTTCAGTGCAGCCAGGAGCATGTACTGGCCACAGGATAAGCCCTGATCACGCTTGTACGTATGGCGATCGATGATACCGACAACGTCCAGTTCTGCTGCGATATTCCACAATGCCGCCAGGGGGCCGAATTGAAAGACCCTAGCTTTGACAGGCCTGCCGTCTGCTTTTTGAAGGCGCCTGAGCAATCCGTCTGCTGTTCCCAGATGCATGAGCACGATGGGCCGCGGTTTCCCATTGACCCGACGAGATTCGACAATTTGCCAGTACGTATGTCCACGCGAGACTTTCTTCTGTATGGTAGCCATGATATCAGTGTATACAAATGGGCACACTTTGTCAAGAAGAATTTTGAAAACTTATCGACGTAACGAATCGTATGTATTTTACTATTGGACGCTCATGTTGTTCCAGGGATGGGAATTCTTTGATCGAGTGGAGAGACGAAGGGCTATTAATCAGTGTATACATATTCAGGAAAAACCAAACATTGAACCGAGTATTAACAACCCTTTGATTTTAAAGAAGAAATTATCTGTCAGCACTCCTCAGACAGGGGAAAATATAATCATTTGGCGGGATAACTAGGAAACTGACGCTAGG
>JAQBFJ010000084.1:0-2726 GCA_032123435.1 Verrucomicrobiota bacterium | reverse complement strand
CCGCGTGCCATTCCGCCTATTGCCAGCCAGCCTTGCGCTATATCACCGATGGCAATGATGCCACGCGCCCGGCCCCGCATTTCGCCCTTCTCTGGATCAGGCCCTATCGCAACATCAATAAGCGGCAGACCGCAGAACGTCCTCGCAGAACGCTTGCGTATCGTTCGAATGACCTTTGCTCGCACTTTTCCGCACACTCCTGCAACAACCATGACGCACCTCCTTTTATGTATTTGAGAAATCAGTTTTCATCCTGTCTATCGTTTTGACAAGACTTCCCGCTCGTGAGCCTTTACCTCGTCCAGCCACGCGGGACCAACCGGCACATTCTGCGTCAGACAATAATAGTCCCAAACCGCGCCAACAGGCAAAGTCTTTGCTTCTTCCATCAACGCGAGTCTGGCGGTAAAATCACCATTCTTTTCATACCCCCGCATTTTGTCCGTCGGTTCGAGCAAAGCCAGTAATAAGGCTTTTACCATGTTCCGCGTCCCAATAACCCATGCCGCAACTCGATTAATGCTCGCGTCAAAGAAATCTAACCCGATATGAACACGATCAAGGTACTTACCTCGCACAAGCTCTTCAGCAATAGCTTTCAGTTCATCGGTCAACGTTACAACATGATCACTGTCCCATCGCACGCCACGGCTTACATGCAGAAGAATCTCGTCCATCCACGTCAGTACTGACGAAATCTTGTCCGATATCACTTCCGTGGGATGAAAATGGCCCGCATCAAGACACAGCAGTTTTTTATTCGCTATCGCATACCCGAGATAAAATTCATGAGAGCCAACCACGTAACTCTCAGACCCGATCCCGAACAATTTACTTTCAACTGCATCAAGATTATGCGCCGGATCCAATTTTTCCTTGAAAATAGCGTCCAGCGATTCTTTCAACCGTTCCCTCGGCCCGCGCCGGTCAACCGGAACATCCTTGCTTCCGTCAGGAACCCAAACGTTCGTGACACACGCACTGCCGAGCTCTTTTCCTATCGCCGCGCCGATCCGCCGACATGCCGCTCCATGCCCAACCCAGAAATCTCTTACAGATTTATCCGGATGCGCAAGCGTCATGCCATCGCCGGCCAGCGGATGCGAGAAGAAGGACGGATTAAAATCCATTCCCATTCCGCGTGTTTTCGCCCAGTCAATCCAGCCGGCAAAATGACCTGCCTCCAGATTGTTACGCTCAACCCGTTTCCCGCCCATTTCAGCATATATCGCGTGAATATTAACCCGGTGCCTGCCCGGAATAAGACTTAACGCTTTATCAAGATCACCGCGTAATTCAACTGCCGTACGCGCCTTGCCCGGATAATTCCCCGTGGCCTGAAGCCCACCCGACAGAACAGCATCAGGCGACTCAAATCCGCCCACATCATCGCCCTGCCAGCAGTGCAGTGACACAGGTACTGTTTTAAGGCGCTCAATAACAGCGTCGGTATCCACACCCAATTCTATATAACAGTCGCGCGCGTGCGCGTATAATTCTTTTATTTGTTTATTTGTCATGTTCCATCTCCATGCTGGCGGTTTTAAATAATCAAACCACTATTTCATGTCGCATATTTTCCGGAATCGCTCGTAATTCTCGTTCCATATTCTGGTATCCTGAGGCTCATATTTCCTGATCAAAAATGCCTCTTTTATTATAGGAAGCGCTTCTGACATTGAACCAATAATTCCCAACCCTTTTGCCTGAACCATGAAATTGCCCACCGCGGTCGCCTCCTCAGGCCCCGCCAACACAGGCAAACCAAGCGCGTCCGCCGTAAATTGGTTCAACAGAATATTCTTCGAACCGCCACCCACAATATGGATCACTTTGCTCTTCTTGCCGCATACCGAACAGATCTGCTCATTCACCATTCTGTATTTGAGCGCCAGGCTTTCATAAACAAGTCTCAGGAATGAGCCGCGATCAGTTGGTATTTTCTGACCGGTTTTCTTCAGAAATTCGGCTATTGCCTTCTGCATGTTTGCCGGATTATAAAAACCGGCATCATCTGGATCAATCAACGCTGAAAATGCCGGAGCCTGTTCCGTCATCTTGTCCAACTCCGGCCAGCCGGTTTCATGTCCATCCTCTATCGTCCAGCCGCGTCGCAATTCCTGAACAAGCCATGTTCCCATGCAATTTTTCAGAAAACGCGTATCACCTATCCCACCTTCATTACTTATATTAACCTGCATGGCTTCTTCGGAAGTTATCGGCTCCGGAATAAGCTTCCCCACAAGCGACCATGTTCCCGAACTGATTATCAACGCTTCATCCCTGTTCGCAACCGGGGCCGCAGCGAAAGCGCTTGCCGTGTCATGCGCGCCAACCGCGACAAGCTTAGCGCAATTGATTCCTATTGAATCAGCTAAAGGCTTTAACAACTTACCTACTATAGTGCCCGGCTCCACTATCTCGGGCATTACTTCCGGCGGAATACCCAGCTTCTCTAATATCTCAAGACTCCATTCCTTCTTCCGTGCATCCATGAGCTGGGTTACGCTCGCCCATGATGAGTCAACCTGCTTAACACCGCCAAGATAATAATAGAACACTGTTGGAATAGGCAGGAACATACTGCCCGGCAATAATGAATTGCGGCGATTGGTCACAAACCACAATAACTGATTGCTCACGTTGAAAGGCTGGAAATGAATACCCGTAATTTCATATACACGTTTCGGATCTATCCGCGCCTTTACCTTCTCCACCATGTCATC
>JAQBFJ010000083.1:0-15432 GCA_032123435.1 Verrucomicrobiota bacterium | reverse complement strand
CACAAACTCCATCGTCGTCTCCTTCCGAAACTTTTACATTAATGCTAATAGACAATAGCATACTTATCAAACAATTAAAACCAATGTCCGCTATCCTTGATAGGGCGAGTATGATTGTCAACACGTCCATGCCCCCAATGCTCAGCAATATTCAACAAGACCGACACTGCCACTACCGTCATGACCAGACTGGACCCTCCATAGCTTATGAACGGTAAAGGAAGCCCTTTTGTAGGCAAACACCCCGTCACAACGCCAATATTTATTGCTGCCTGGAGACCGATTGTTACCGTCAAACCGAATGCGAGCAATTTGCCAAAACGATCAGGAGCCTTCAAGGCTATGATCATTCCGCACATTAAAAAGGCGATAAAAAGGACTACAACTCCGCAAGTTGCCAGCAGACCGAGCTCCTCACCGATAATGGCCAATATAAAATCAGTATGCGCCTCCGGCAGGTATCTTTGTTTCTGCAAACTATTGCCGAGCCCCGCCCCCATCCAGCCGCCCTCAATGAACGCTATTTTAGACTGGGCCAAATGATAAGCTGTTTTCGGATACTTATCAGGCATCAGAAACGCCAATACCCTTGTCATACGCAGACTATCCTGCATTACCGCCAATACAAATCCACATACACCCAGCATACCCGCAATAAACAGATAACCTATTCTCGTACCGCCCGCAAACATTATCATAATGCCTACAACTCCAACCAGTAATGTTGTGCCGAAATCCGGTTCCATAATTAAGAGCCCCAACACAATAGCCAGCCCGGTTACCGGAAACACAAGACCCTCTTTAAAATTTTGACAGCGGGATCCAATTCGAGCCATCCATGATGAAAGCGCAATAACCACAGAAAATTTAGCGAATTCCGATGGTTGAAATTGAAGATTGGAAGGAAACAAACGTAGCCAGCGACTGCTTCCACTTAGCTTAACTCCTATTGGCGGCACAAACACCAAAGCAAGAAGAGCAATCGATAACAAGGTCATCGGAATGAACAGCTTCTGCCACCAGTGGTAATCGAATCGCGCTATCATCGGCGCTATAACAATGCCAACAACAAGCCAAGCCAATTGTCGTTTCAAAAAGAATTGCGGGTCGCCAAAAGACGCCTCTCCCTTCACACTGCTGGTGCTAGCAAGCATTACAATACCAAGTGAAAGCAATGCTACTACAATCGTGACCAGAGTGGTAGACGTCCTGCCCATTCTATTCCGATCTAGGAATTTTCAGTACCTGACCCGGAACAAGCTCCTCGTCATCTCCCAATTCATTGAATTCCTTAAGACTGGACACGCTTATCCCCCAACGTATTGCAACTTCCTGAATGGTTTCACCATCTTCCACCTCGTGTACAGTCATAGAGACTAAATCAGTTTCAACACTACCACGCTCTGATAATTGACTTGGTGCCAAGTCGACAGATTCCGGTCGTCGCATCACATCCCCGCCTGTGTTCACGCCTCCTTTTGCAGGAATGCGCAATTTCTGTCCAACACGCACCATGTCTCCGCTAAAACCATTGGCCTCACGCAACCCAGCCATAGTTACCCCAAGACTTTTCGCTATAACAGAAAGACAATCACCAGGCTTAACGACATAAATATTACCAGAACCAGTCTCTGAAACAGTATCAGATACTACACGTCCAGGCTTTGCCGTTACGTCAATTGTTCCAGGCAAAATTAATTTCTGGCCGCTCCGAATCATATTGCTGTCTTTGATGGAGTTCATGGCGGCAATTTCCCGAACACTCAATCCATACCTGTGAGCAATATCAGAGATTGAATCCCCTTTCCTGACGACGTATGTCGTTGTCTGATCCGGCCATGATCTTATATCCTTCACCGGTGGCTGAAGGGCAGATTTCAGCCCTGTTTCAGAAGGTTGATCCAACATCGCCCGGGGCATTATAATTTCTTCTCGATCCATATTTTCATCTATAGGACCACGGGCAGTTCCACAGCCAGGCATCATAACTACACACCCTACTGCAACACAATGTATGCCCACAACAATGCTAACAAGTAATGGAGTTTTCATATTTTCTCTCCTCATTGATACACCTCACTATTTCTTCGAATTGATTACCTCTATCCTCAAAATCTTTAAATTGATCAAAACTGGCGCACCCAGGAGATAACAACACTGTATCCCCGGGTACAGCATCTTTCCATGCCGAAATCACCGCATCTCGTAATGAAAAGCACAATCTGCATTCGATCGTATCTTTCCATGCTCGTTCCATTCTTTTTGCAGCATCACCAATAAGATAAATACATTTAACCTCCTTTACCAGTTTTTCTTTCAGCCATTCCAAATTCTTTTCTTTCAGCAGTCCGCCTGCTATTAATCTGGTACGCTTGCCGCCAATCATTTCCAATGCCGCAGCTAACGCCGCAAGATTCGTTGCTTTTGAATCATTAATAAATGTCACATTGCCCACGCAGGCCGTTTTTGACATTCTGTGGGGTAAAGACCTGAACTCCCGGACCGTACGCTCAATAACGTCCGGCTCATCAACTTTACAGCATGACAACACTGCCGCAACGCCAGCCGCCGTTATTCCCATGATCCTGTTTTCAAAAAGACTGCCCCTGACATTGGAACATTTGACATCGCCTTTATGATCACGCCAGTGAATTAACCCGTCGTTATAACGATAATCCGCCAACTCCGATAATCCGAAGCGAATACATTTTTTTATGCCCGGCAATAGCTTCCTCATTTTACTCCAGTCGCTGTCCAGCATAATGGCTGTATCTCCGTCCTTTTCACTCATCCTCGCAAATAACCGTGCTTTTATTTCACGATATTTTTTCATACTGCCATGTCTATCCAAATGATCGCTTTGGACATTAAGCAGGACCCCTATTTCAGGTTTAAACTTCTTGACCTTTTCCAGCTGAAACGAACTGACCTCGGTTACTATCCAGTCGGCACTATCCTTGTTCATGGCGATTGCACACAGAGGATTGCCGTAATTCCCGGCTGGCAAAGCCTTACGACCTGACCGCAACAGTGCTTCCGTACACAGCTTTACCATAGTGCTTTTGCCTTTTGATCCAGTAATCGCAATTATCGGAACATGGCAATGCCGCCATCCCAGTTCCAGCTCAGACAAAATCTCAACACCGCGTTTTTCCAGATTCCTTATCCACTTCGAACTGCACGATATACCAGGGCTCGTAATACAAGCATCAAACTCATCCTCCGGCACATCATCACATCCTAACAACACCTCCGCACCGGCTTGCACAAGACTTTCGGCTCTCGTTGCTATATTGTCGTCCCTGTGTTGGTCTAAGACTGTAACACGCGTCCCTTCTGCAATCAGTAAATCCGCAGCCGCCTGACCACTGACACCCAACCCCAGAACAATAGCGTTTTTATACATATTCTCAAACATCCGACTCGCAACAGCCTGTCCGTTTTATCTGAACTTCAGTGTCAAAATACCCAAAATAGCAAATATAATTGACAATATCCAGAATCTTACAGTTACCTGTGTTTCGCTCCACTGTTTTATCTCAAAATGATGATGTATTGGCGCCATGGCAAAAATGCGTTTCCCCCTAAGTTTGAATGAGATCACTTGCACAATAACGCTTAATGCTTCCAAAACAAACACGCCGCCGACAATGATCAGAACCAATTCCTGTTTTATTAGAATAGCTACAATCGCAATGGCTCCACCAAGCGCGAGACTTCCTGTATCACCCATAAACACCTGCGCTGGATGACAATTATACCACAGGAAACCAAGACATGCCCCCATCATACATCCGCAGAACACTGTTAACTCTCCACTGCCATCTACATAAGGAATCCTCAAATACTGCGCAAACCCGTAATGGCCGGCAACATAAGCCATAACCAGATAAGACAATGTAACTGAACTGCAGCAACCTATCGCAAGACCATCAAGGCCATCAGTCAGATTGACCGAATTACTGGCTCCCAACATTACTAATCCAATAAACACACACGCTAATATAGCCCCCATGTTTTCGACAACAGGTCCTTTGAAAAAAGGAATGATCAATTGCCGCGTTTGCATTTCAGTCTCAGGCAAGGCCAGCAGAACACATGCAACCATTAATGCCCATATTGCTTCAAGAAACAGTTTGGTTCTCCCTCGCAATCCTTTTGATCTAGCCATTGTTATTTTGGTGTAATCATCCCAAAACCCGACCAATCCCATGTAGCACAATGTAAGCAAAGTAATTTGCACAAAGATATTCCCAGGTACAGCCCAAAGCAGTGTTGAAAAAAGAATTGCTGCTATGATCAGAACACCACCCATAGTGGGCGTTCCTTCTTTCTTGGCATGTAATGCGTGAAGATCCGGCGCTTCCTCGTTCCGTATATGCTGACCTATACGTAATTTCCGCAAAAAGGCAATTACCCAGGGCCCCAGACAAATGGCAATCAGAAATGCAGTGCCAGCTCCGGCAACTGTCCGCACTGAAATGTATTGAAACACCCGCAGTGGAGAAAACAAACCTTTTAAAAAGTGCAGATAAAACAGCATTTTCCCTTATCTCTCCTTCCTTGAAATACGGCTTTATTATCGGCCATCATTCCTGCGCGCACTTATTCTTCTTCGCCCCACAGCATTATCGAAGACGGATCACCATTTCCGCACGCCGCATTGACGGCCATGGTACCAGATATAACGGTGGCATACGGGTAACTCATCGTTAAAACGCCAGCTTTATCCGAATCATCACCCGGCTCTTCATATGATCGTCCATCTTTCATCTTCAACAATACATCTTCTTCTCGTTCGGCGTTTGTCATGTTTCGCTCCTTTGTAGAAGACTTCCCTTGTTCACTTCATATCGCCACATTGTTGTCTTGTTTCTTCAATAATCTCTTCAAGCTTTACACCACGTGAACCCTTAAACAAGATAACATCACCCTCAGCGACATTGCGCATAATCATCGACGTGGCTTCGTATTTATCATAACAGCGAAATATTCTATTATGATCCAATCCGCCGTCTTCTGCGCCCTGCGCTATCAGATCACCCAGCTTGCCCACTGTAATTAGACCAGCAGGACATTGCTCTGCCGCAAATTGACCTATTGCAATGTGCTCCTGTTTTTCCATATGACCAAGCTCCAGCATTCCGCCAAGCACAAGCCATTTTCTTTTTTCTTGTGAAATTGACATTAACGTCTTAATTGCCGCTTTTACACTCAAAGGATTACTGTTATAAGCATCGTTGATAATTTTAATTCCTTTGACTTCCATTTCTTCCCATCTCATTGGCAACGACTTATAATTCTTAATGCCATTACCAATATTCTCCCATCCGATCCCTTCCCCCCTCACTGCGGCTATGGCAAACATTGCGTTCATTACGTTGTGCTCTCCCGGCAAACGCAAATTCAAAACAAATTTCTCACCAGATTCTTTTTCATGTATAACAGCCCTGTTCCCAGCTTTATTCACTTCTATGCATTTATAATCCGCATCCGATCTTGCAGATACCGTGATTACGCGACACCGACACAATGACCGGAACATGTCAAAAAACACGCAATCCTTGTTAAGAACTGCCGTTCCCTGACAAGGTAAATGCTTTAAGATACATGCTTTCTCTTCAGCAATTGCTTCCAGCGATCCAAAAGAACCCATATGCGCACAACCTATATTTGTGATCATTCCACATAACGGACGCAACACATCACAAAGTCTGTCCATTTCACCAGGATGATTTGTCCCCAGCTCAAACACGCCAACCCGACAGGATTCCTCCATCTCCAGCATGCTTAAAGGCAGTCCTATTTCATTGTTCCAGTTGCCTTTTGTCCGGGTTGTAGTCATACATAACGAGATCATTTGAGCAGTCATTTCCTTTACAGTAGATTTACCAACGCTTCCCGTAATACCGATTATTGCCGGATTTACCTTCAAACGATAACCACGCGCAATATCCTTCAGTGCCTCCGCCGGCTCTTTCACCACCAGAATCGCTCTGTTCTCAAAAGCCAATACACAATTTCTTATTTCCTTTTCTCGTTCCTCTGCCACTACTGCGCCGGATGCGCCCTTGTCGAAGGCTTCTTTAATGAAATCATGTCCATCAAATCTTGGTCCTTTCAGCGCAAAATAAAGATTGTTTTCCCTGAGAATACGACTATCGCTCGTGACTCCATCAAGTTTATCGGGCAGGCGGGGAGACCACTGTCCCCTGCTCCATTCCGCCAACTCTTCAGCTAAGAATTCCGGCATTTGTTCTCCCAAGCATCTTTTTTTATACCCCTTTTACACAGCCACGTTTTACATCTCACTGATAATATTTTTGACTACCTGTCTATCGTCAAAAGGAACGGTAGTATTGGCCAGCTCTTGGAATCTTTCATGACCTTTGCCGGCAATAAGAACAATATCTCCTTTTTGCGCCATCTTCAGCCCGCGTCTTATGGCGTCTTCCCTGTTTTCCATCACCTCGAAACTGTCTCCTTCTCTGAATCCAGAGCAAATTTGACTGATAATTGCACCTGGCTCTTCCTTGCGCGGATTGTCTGAAGTTACAATCGTATGAGTTGCCAAAGTTCCTGCTATTTCGCCCATTACAGCTCGTTTCGTTGTGTCCCGGTTCCCTCCACACCCGAACACAACGATCAGACGATTATGCACTATCTCTCCCAAAGTTCTCAGCACATGTCCTAGAGCATCATCCGTATGTGCATAATCAATAAAAACTTGAAATCCTTTTTTTGTTTCTATTTCCTCCAGCCGCCCGGGAATCCCTGATAATTCTAACAATGAATCAACCATTACATTCATGGAAAGGCCAAGCCAACCGCATGCAGTTATTGCAGCAAGAGCATTGCTTACATTGAACCGACCCATCATGTTCATCCTCACCTCGCTCATCCCCCATGGACTGTAAACATGAAAACTGCTGCCCGCAGAGCTTATCTCGATATTATCCGCACGTACATCCGCCTCTGTGTTCATGCCGTAGCTGAGCACATCCGCATGTTCAGCGCTAATTTCAATCAATTGTTTTCCTCTTGGATCATCCACATTTATTACTGCCAGTGCTTTCTTACATCCCAATCCAAGATTTCTGAACAGTCGTGATTTTGCATCAAAATACGCATCTGGCGTTTTGTGATAATCCAGATGATCCCTTGTCAGATTGGAAAAAACAGCAACGTCAAAATCAATGCCCCTTGTTCTTTCCTGCTCCAGTGCATGCGACGACACCTCCATAACCACACTGCGACAACCCGCGCCAACCATTTGTGAAAGCATCATCTGAAGTTCAGGCGCATTAGGGGTTGTCTGCACTGCTGGAATCGTCCGGGCCCCTATTTTATACTCCACCGTACCCAGCAAACCCGGTGTTCTGCCGGCCGTGTTCAACATATCCCTGATTATATACGATATTGTTGTTTTTCCGTTAGTCCCGGTAATACCAACTACCTGCAGTTTTTCTGATGGCCGCCCATAAAAGGCACACGCAAGATCAGCCATCGAACAGCGGGCATCTGCTACACGAATGTGGCATATGTCAGCCCTAACCCGGTCTTCTTGCTCAGAAACCACGCCAACAGCGCCCTTCCCAATAGCATCCTCGATAAAAGATTTTCCATCGAACTTATGACCATTGATGGCAATAAAAATATACCCGGGGCGAACACGACGCGAATCACAGGTTATTCCGACTACTTCCTGATCACAGCGTCCCGAAAAAGACTTATACTCAATAAACTTGATGATCTCTTCCAGTTTCATCTTTTAAAAGCATTCCTATTTCAGGGCTATGTTTTGTCCTGTTGGTTGAATATCTAAATATCTCACTGTGTGTTCAGCTATTTTGCCGAACGCGGGCGCGGCCACATAGCCGCCAGTGTGAAACGGCTGAGGCTCATCAACCACCACAATGATCGCTATTTCTGGATTCTCCACAGGTAAAAATCCAACAAATGAAGCCACGTAAGCCGATGATGAATATTCGCCGTTGATCACCTTCTGCGCCGTCCCGGTTTTTCCTCCCACACTATATCCGTCCACCTTCGCGGCTTTACCGGTTCCACCTTCTTCGGTAACGTATCCAAGCAGTTTTCTCATTGTTGAAGCTGTTTCCTGCGAGACTGGACGAGTCCTGACCTGCGGTTGTGATTTCATCAGACTGCCATCGCCATTACGTGAAACAGCACGCACAATATATGGCTTCATCATGAATCCATCGTTGGCTATCGAACAAATAACGCTGATCATTTGAAGAGCCGTTACTGCAACACCCTGTCCTATTGCTATACGGGTCGAACTTATTCCAGACCATTTCGACACAGATTTCAGGATTCCCCGCTCTTCACCCGGTAAATCTATTCCCGTTACTTCTCCCACTCCAAATCTACTGGCATATTCATGCAACTTCTTATCTCCCAGCATCAAAGCTACTTTAGCGACTCCAATATTGCTTGATTTCTTGAGGGTGTCAGCAATGTTCAAATCTCCATGCGGACGATAATCGCGAAGGACACGCCCTTTATAGAACCATGAACCATTCTCGCAATTAACAATCGTTTCCGGCGTCACGATTCCTTCGTTCAAAGCCGCGGCAATTGTTACCATTTTGAACGTGGATCCAGGTTCATAAACACTTCCTATGGTCCTGTTGAGCAAAGCATTTTCGTCCGTCTCGTAGAACTTGTTAAGGTCAAATGAGGGTCGACTGGCCATCCCGATTATTTCACCAGTCTTTACACGTTCAACTATTGCCCACGCCCCTTTTGCCTTATGTGCATCCATTAATTCGTCCAGGATCTTTTCGACCATATACTGTATATTCTGATCGATGGTAAGCGTAACATCAGCGCCATCAACACCAGCCACATACCGTTCTCTTCTTGTATATAACTCCTGCCTGAGCGCGTTCTTATCGCTTTCAATGAAACCGGGACATCCTTTCAAATACTTATCTAACCCTTGTTCAATTCCAGCGCTCCCCGCACCTTCGTAATTAACAAAACCGAGAACATGACACATGAAAGATTTTTGTGGATAGAAACGCATTACAGCGTCTTCCGCGAAAACGCCTGCAAGATTCCTGGTCATTATGTTATTGGCTTCTTCTTTCAGCAAAAAACGCTTAATGGGAACATAACGTCTGTTCGACCGACTCAAACGCACAGCAATTTCATCAACAGGTAAATCAAGCGTTTCCGCCAGAATAACGGCAGTGTCGAATACATGGTCATTTTTCCCTATGACATACGGATCTGCGCAAATATTCTTTACGGGCAAATCCATGGCGAGAACATTCTGTTCTCCGTTACGATCGTATATACTGCCTCTCCGTACATTTATTGTTTTCTCCCATCGCCTGCTCAGAGCAACATCTTCGCGGATCTCTTTATTTGTCCCAAGATGCAAAAAGGCCAGGCGAACGCCCAGCCCTGACATTGCCAGTACAAGAAAAACTGTACTGACAACAAATCTGTGCTTAAAATCATTTCCCTTCATTCCCAACCACCTTTTCAAGCTTGGCGAAACGTAATATGCCATCCTTCTGCACATCCATCTGGTTGTCAAACAGGTTCAAATCTCGCAGCCATACAACCTGATTCTTTTGCGGCACTTGCATTACAATATTGTTTTTCACCAATGCCCTTTCAATATTCACGGGTGATTTCATGCGGGCCCATCTGCACTTTTCATTATAATACTGGTCGTCCACTGCCCTCTTCGCCCCTTCCAGGGATACAATCCTCGCCCCTAATGATTCACAACGACACCCTAGCCAAACGTAAACAAGCGCAAGAGTTGTAATCAGAACAACTACTCCGGCATAAGGAACAGAAAATACAAACGCGTTTACTTGTCTTTTTTTCTTGTTTTTGCGCATTGTTTCTCCATCAATTTACGAGACAGAATCGGGTTGAGCGTTCCGTCTTCGTTCTGCCACACGTAATTTCGCCGACCTTGCCCTCGGATTATCTATTCTTTCATTCTTCGACACGGTCATCGGTTTCTTGTTTACAAGCAACATCTTGGGTTCCTTTCCTTCCCATCTGCAGCCGCCTTGTTCGAGCGATACTGACCTGCCGACATGTTCAGCAAAACAATGTTTCACAATGCGGTCTTCCAGACTATGAAACGAAATAACCGCCATCCGTCCTCCGGGCTTTAATATATCCAACCCCTCCGCCAACCCTTTCCTCAAATACGTTAACTCCTTATTGACGGCAATCCTCAAGGCTTGAAACGTCCGCGTTGCCGGATGCCTCTTTCCTCCACGCCCCCCCACTGCTCTGACAATCACTTCTACAAGCTCATCCGTTGTTTCTATCGGCTTTTCAATCCTCTGCCTGGTTATCATACGTGCAATTCTCTTGGCATGAGGATCTTCACCCATGTCACGCAAAATGGCAGCCAGTTCGTCCTCTGAAAGATTCCTCAATAACTCGGCGGCCGTCGTTTCTTCTGATTGATCCATTCTCATATCCAGCGGACCTTTTCGCATGAAACTGAATCCACGTTCATCCAAAGCCAGTTGCTCGGATGACACCCCGAGATCCAGAATGATTCCGTCGACCTCACTAACAACACCCATTGCATCAGCTATTTTTTTCATCTCTGCATAATTGCCTTGTTTTAAACAAACCTGATTCTGCCAAATCAATAATGCGTCTTCAGCCCTCCGAATCGCCTCTATGTCCCGGTCTATACCCAACAACCTTCCATCCGGACCGATTATCTCCAGCACAGCTCGTGCGTGCCCTCCGCTCCCAACTGTACCGTCAATATAAACTCCCCCTTCTTTTGGATCTAAAAGATCCATTAACTCTTTGGTTAAAACCGGCTGATGCATCTCTCCGCGCATATCATTTCGCGTATCCATGAATTTATGAGTAAACATTAGAAATCGACATACCGCCCTGCTTCAGCCAATCCTTTCTGATTTACCTCTCCTGTAACCGGCAGTCCGTCCGGGTTCCACAACTCAAATTTGTCCAGCGCTCCAATTAAAACAACATGATCAACCAGACCGGCAAAATTCAGAAGCTTGTCCTTTATTCGAATTCTTCCTTGTGAATCCCATGATACGAGATCAGACGCCGATCCAAGTACTCTCGCGAACTGCATTGCCTTTTTATCAGCCATTGAATGTTTGCGCATTTTTTCCAGCTTGCTCGTCATCTCACCTGCCGGGAAAACGTTCAGGCACTTCTGGTGAAAATCCGGAAGCACAAACAAGCTCTTAGGCTTTCCTATCTGCGCGCGCCAAACGGAGGGAATTGTTAATCTCTTCTTAGGGTCCAGCGAATGCCTGAACTCCCCCACAAACATCCCCAATCCGGTTACCTCATGATCCAACATCTCACCATTCTCATCCATTGCTTGACCTTTCTTGACACAATACACCACATTTACCCACCTTGTGTCAATATTTTTCTCGAAAAATACGTATTTTTTAACAGCACCAGGAATGGCTAAGAAATTATTCGGGAAATGCCTTGTTTACAGGCTTTTTCGGGAGATTATGAAGAAGCCTGAAATAACTCGTATAATTAAATTGCTGAACATTGACGCTAAAAAGTCGTAATTACATCAGATTCAGGGCATCAACATCCACAGAACACGTAATACCTTTAGGGAACTTGAACCCATTTACAACATCCTTGACTATGCGCGTCGTCACACCTGTTGACGTGCATCTCAACATGACCTGCCAACGATAGAAACCCTTGGCACGCCTCAACGGTGCAGGCGCCGAATCCGACATCACAACATTCGACAATAACTTCTTTTTAAGCTCCCGGACAAGCGCCTTGCAACAAAACGACGTCTTCTCATCAGATTGCCCTTTTATTGTAATACATATCAAATGCTTAAATGGCGGATATCCTAACTCTTTTCTAAAAGCCATTTCCTGATCACAAAAACCATCATAATCAAGTCTGCGCGCCGCTTGTACGGCTGAATTAAACGGCGTATAAGTCTGAACTATAACCTCACCCTGAGTATCGCCGCGCCCGGCCCTGCCGGCCACCTGCGCCAACAATTGAAAAGTTCTCTCGCCAGCCCTGAAGTCGGGCATATGCAAACTTAGATCAGCGTAGACTATCCCGACAAGAGTTACATTTGGAAAATGCAGTCCCTTGGCAATCATCTGGGTGCCTATCAGGATATTTGTTTTTCCACTTTTGAAATCACCCAGAATTCTCTCGTATGAATCCTTCCGCGATGTTACATCTGCATCCATCCTCTGTACATGAGCGTGCGGAAAACATTTCTGTACAATTTTTTCTATCCGCTGGGTTCCCACACCAGTGAACTTAAATTCAAGATCGCCGCATCCGGGACATTTGCCTGGTACACTCTTACTATTACCACAAATATGACACCTGAGCTTGTCATCTTCATAATGGTAGGTATAAGAAACACTGCACTGACTGCATACAGCAACATGACCACATCGCGGGCAGGTAAGTGAACAGGCAAATCCGCGTCTGTTAAGGAACAATATAACCTGTTCCGCCCTCTCCAGTCTAACGCGAATAGCCTCAAGAAGATCCCTTGAAAACACAGCCATGCGCCCAGTTCGCTCTGTCTCAACCCTCATATCAATAATGCGCATAAGCGGCATTTCCCGTTTATCCACTCTGCGCGACAGGCGTACAAGTTGATATTTCTCCTTTTTAACATTAGCCCATGACTCGAGACACGGAGTAGCCGAACCCAGTATCACAACACAATTCTCCATCAAACCACGCATCACAGCCACATCACGCGCGTTATATCGCGGAGCATCTTCCTGCTTGTAACTAGGCTCATGTTCTTCATCTACAACAATAAGCCCTAATTTCTTTACCGGAGCAAAGACGGCCGACCTTGCTCCAATAACAATATTGGCATGGCCGTCACGAATCCGGTGCCACTCATCATGTCGCTCGCCATCGGATAAATGACTATGAAGAACCGCTACATTCGATCCGAATCTGCCTATAAAACGCTCAAGCGTCTGAGGTGTAAGAGAAATTTCAGGAACAAGAACTATCGCACCAGATCCATTCCGTAATACAGAATCTATTGCCTGAAGATAAACTTCGGTCTTGCCGCTTCCTGTAACACCATGTAGCAGAACAACCGATGACTCTCCCTGCCTCTTCTTTCCTGCTTCGCCACCCTTTGCATTCTGACCTTCCGCTTCTGATGCCAATAAATCAATTATACGCCTGATAACGCATAACGCTTCACCCTGTTCTTTCATTAACTTCAATGGCTCTGTAGGCAGTATGTTACGGCCTGCCAGAGGATCGCGACGAACAGACTGCGAAGCAATCGAAACCAATCCTTTCTTCTGTAAAGCCAATACAGGGGCGGATGTAATTCCCAGTTCAGACGTCAGCTCTGTGAGCGATTTACAGCCCTGATTCCGGAGCAATTCTACCACAACGTTCTGTTTTGTTGAAAGATCCTTGGACTGCAAGCAAACACCATTCGGACTTGATAACGATACAAACATCTGCTTCCTGAACCTTGCACCCTTTCGCCGCACTGCCGATGGAAGCACCGTGCGAATTGCCTGTTCAAGAGAACTGCAATAATATTCCCCCATCCAGCGAACAAGCCGAAGCATGCTTTCATCAATTGATACAGCCTCTTCTTCAATGGATCCTATGTCCTTAAGATGCCCATGCCCGGATCTGTCAGCAAACCCTACTACGAAGCCGGAAACAGTAGACCTTCCGAAGGGAACACTCACTCTCGCCCCCAGAGACAATCGCCCAAGAAGCTTATCTGGAATTTTATAATCGAATTCCTTATTCAGTGGAGCGATGTCGACCACAACTTTTGCAATAGCAGGCATGCTTCAACAGTAATACAAACAATCAAGACAGTGAAGAGAAGAATTCATTTATAAAATGACAAAAAAAAGGCCGGGAACAACTTGTGCCCCGGCCTTTTTCAAACCAGTAGATTAATACTGAGTAATATTTCCGTCTAAAATACCTACGGTATAATCAATATTCGTAAAACCTGTGTTCTCCCTTTCCTCGGCCCAACCGCCGCTGCCGAGCACCTTAAGATACTGAACCGAACCATCAATATACATAACGTTGCCGCCATCACCCTGATGACAACCGCCAAACCCATCATCAACATCAGAAATGTCATCCGCTCCATCCTTATCGCAAGCCTGCGCTTCCTGCGCCTCCGCGCTTGATGCCTTTATTATCAGATTGTAACTGCATGAATCCTGATCCATATTGCCAACAGTGTTTGTCGGTGTACGACTGTCACTGGGACACATGTACAGTTTTGGATTCTTATTGTAAGCTGACAGATCCTCATAAAAGTTCTTCGGAAAGTTCTCGCTGTTATCCATCGTATACAGAGAGATCAACTGACCTATCGACTTTAAATTGCCACCACATCTGGATCTGCGAGCGCGTTCACGAGCTGTCGCTACGGCCGGCAGAAGCATGCCTGCCAGCAAACCGATGATAGCAATAACAACCAACAACTCAATCAATGTGAACGACCTCAATCCTAAACGACGCCAAATACTTTTCATTACGAACCTCCATCATTAATTTAACCGTTAATAAACAACAACCAAGATTATTGTGATTCCTCGTGATAATGTCAATTACTTTTCTGTTTTTTTCACCTCCTCTTTTTTGTCTCCAAAATGCTTACCCGTATCCCACTCTTTTCCACCCAACCTTAATCATGAGCATGAAACATGCCAACCATCAAAATGCCCATAATCTCAATCATGGATAAAGAAAACGTTGCATGCATGCAACGTTCCGTTTCAGAAATGCATCACGCAGGATGGGGGCAGTTTTATCAGCATTTGGACACCGTCTCCATGTTTTGACCACGGCGATTCAAGACAGATCTTACCACCATGCAGTTCCAACGCCAGTTTACAAAATGCCAAACCGAGCCCGGTGCCGCTTATTCTGCCGCCGGGAACACTACATTGTCCCGAAACAAATGGTTTAAATAACATCACCTGCTGTTCCACTGGAATTGATTTGCCACGGTTGGCAACATGAATTTCAACACCGCCATTACTTGTAGAAGACCACCCTGCTTCCACCGTGCTCCCACGTGGCGCATGCTGTAGAGAATTCCAAAGCAGATTAGCAATAACACGCCCGAAAATATTCCTGTCGACATAAATGGTCAAATCCACGCTCTCGATTAATTCAATATTCACATCCACGAGATCGCTAACGGCACGATGTTCCTGCAGAATCTCATCAAGCATTGCTTTCATATTTATACGCTGATACTGAAGAATCATTTTGTCTTCTTCAATTTTTCTGACATCAAGCAGATCATTTACCTGAATAACCACTCGTTCAGCGCTTGCCCTTATGGTCTCAACCATCTCTTGCACTTCCTTAGATTTAACATCTATTTTCTTTTCAAGA
>JAQBFJ010000082.1:0-5808 GCA_032123435.1 Verrucomicrobiota bacterium | reverse complement strand
TTTTTCATGGCCAAAAAGCTGAGAGTCAATCAGTTCCTGGGGAATTGCCCCGCAGTTGACTCTGATAAAGGCGCCCGAACTGCGTGGCGACCGGTTATGTATGGTGCGTGCTATCAGCTCCTTACCCGAACCCGTTTCGCCAAAAATCAATACCGGCACATCCGAACGCGCGACCAGATCAACGCGTTCCATAACTTCACGCAAACCCGACTGTAAACCTATGATTGAATCACCTAGCTTCTCGCGGCCAAGCCGGGTAAGTAGAGACTGCCTGTCCGCTTCCGCCGCGTCACGCAGTACAGCCATTTCACGCAATCGTCTGTCGTTTTCCAACGCCGCCGAGAACGGATCAATCAGCACTTTTATCAGGCCCATATGTTCGTCATTGAAAACTTTTTTCCTTTTAGCTATCAGTACGAGTGCCCCGTAAGATCCGTCCAGTCCGGCCAGAGGATACGCAACGATATCACGCCCCTTTTCCTCCGGCACGATCAGCCGCATGATTTCGGATGCACATCCATTCACCTCACAGCGGCCTAGCTTTCCGTTGTTGCACCATTCTGTTAATTCTTCTATTTTGCTGTCCGTCCAATTCCAACGTGGTTCCACCGGCACTTGTTCGTCACCGATTATTCCACTCGCGACAGTTTCAAGGCTCTTTCTTGTTAGGTCAAATCTCTGCACCATTACCACACCGACCGGAAGATGCTCCTCAAGCAGATCCGTAATTCTTTTTATGGAATCACCAATATCTATATGCCTGCACACCTCACGCCATACATTCAGTAATACAGATTGACTTTCAACCATAAGCTACCTCCAGTTATATATGGTGGTATTGCTATCATATATTAAAGACTAATACCACCATATATTTCATATTCCCTACTATGTTATGAAAAATATTAGATTTTAAAGGGGTTTTGATCATTTCGGAATATGGCATAAAACCTGCAAAGATACTTGGTGTCTGACGCTTAATGGACTAAGAGAAAGGAAAAAAACAGTATGTACACTGATAGTATAATACGAAAACTGACTGGCATTATTACTATTAAAACAACACGCGTTCGTATCTGTGTTCTGCTGGTACTGGCCATATCAGCCTTTTTGTACATTCAATCACTAATACCGCATTTTAGTTTCTGGGGTGATTATTTTTCCCGTTTAGGATCAATAACCATTTTGTACATATTCCTGGCGGCGTTCACCTGTGAATATATTGATTCAAGCCTGGGAATGGGTTACGGAACCACGTTAACCCCCGTCCTCCTGCTGTTCGGTTTCGCGCCATTACAGGTCGTACCGTGCATATTGCTCAGCGAGTTTGTTTCAGGGCTGGCCGCCACACTTATGCATCATCGAGATGGGAATGTTAATTTCTTTAAGGATAAGGAGGCAAAGTCAGCCGCACTTATGCTTTCCCTGTTAAGCATTGTAGGAACAATTATCGCGGTAACACTGGCGGTGCGTGTTTCGAAGTTCTGGCTGAACATCATTATCAGCATAATTGTTCTTATGGCGGGAATTACCACGATAGCGACTTCCGGCCGTAAGTTGCGTTACCGGCGTGTGCACATGATAATTCTGGGCGCTGTGGCCGCGTTCAATAAGGGATTGAGCGGGGGCGGATACGGCCCTTTAGTAACATCCGGCCAGGTTGTTTCCGGACTGGACGCTAAAAAAGCCGTGGGCATTACGTCTTTTGCCGAATCTTTAACATGCCTTACCGGATTAACCTTTTATCTGCTTTTCCGCAAAAGCATCGACTGGAAACTGGCGTTGCCGCTGACAGTGGGCGCCCTCTTGTCGGTGCCCGTGGCAACCCTCACGGTCAAACATATTCCAGAAAAAGTAATGCGCCTGGCGGTCGGCATTACAACATGTTTGCTCGGAACACTTATCCTTGTGAAACTGTTTATTTAGGCCATACCGCGAAGCTGCGGGTTTGTTGACAGGACGGACAGGATCAAAAAGATTGAAAGGTACAAGCGACCGTTTGAAACATTCTTTTTCTTCCCTTTGGGCGGTGCTCGGGCACGTTCCGGCCCGGGATCACGCAACACTCCCCGCCTGTAAAGTGTCAATCACTTTGCAAAAGACGTAATTAGAGCCAATTATCGGTCATTGAAAATATCAACAATTGTCTTGTACCGTATACCCCTACCTGGTATATTACATGCTTAGGAAGGAAGGTGTTATGAAAAAGAAACCACATAAGACTACACATGAAGAAAACTTGGCACGTCTGGCAAGGATTGAAGGCCAGGTCCGAGGGGTACAGCGTATGGTTGATGAAGGAGAGTACTGCATCGATATCATCACACAAATTCAGGCAGTACAGTCAGCTTTGCGGGCGGTGGCGCACAAAATCCTCGAAAAGCACCTGGATGCCTGCGTAACAAAAACACTCCAGAGCAAATCTAAGGCTGATATGGACCAAAAGATCACCGAGTTGACGAAGATCATGAAAAGGATGTGCAAATGAGGAGGTCCTGATGAACAAGACGCGACCAGTTGTAATTCTACTGGGTGTACTTCTAAGCGGGTGTGTCTCAACAAGCGTGCAACACTTACAACACATTGAGACAGAACGTGGAGACAGGCAAAACAGAACCTTGCCTGTTCTAGGAAAAGAATCAACCCTTAAGGATTATCTTCAATATGCAGCACTGAACAACCCCGGCCTGGAGGCAGCGTTCAACCAATGGAAAGCCGCTGTTGAACGTATCCCTCAATCCAGGTCCCTCAATGACCCCCTGTTCACATACTCCTACTTTATTGAGAAAGTGGAAACTCGCGTTGGGGCTCAACGCCAGAAGATTGAGCTTTCGCAGATGTTTCCATGGTTCGGAACCCTTGGGCTCAAAGGAGATATGGCTGCCGAGGCCGCCGAGGCCGTCTACCAAAGGTATGAAACGGCCAAATTGAAACTCTTCTACACTGTCAAAAAGAATTACTACGAGTATTACTATCTAGCCAAAGCCATCGCTATTACCGAACACAACATGAAGCTACTGTCCGAACTGGAAACGGTCGCAAGAACCAAGTTTAAAACTGGTTCGGCAAAGCACAGCTCCGTCATCAAGGCACAGGTTGAACTAGGACGATTGGAGGACAAGCTACAAACCTTTCAAGATTTCAGAGGGCCGTTGACAGCAAAGCTAAATGCCGCACTGAATCGGCCGCTCGGATCTGATCTGCCCTGCCCTGCCGCTATCGAAGATATCAATGCTTCCCTGTCAGAGAATGAGCTGTTCGCGTTGCTTCGTTCATCCAGCCCTGAACTAAAAGCGCTTGAGCACACTGCAGACAAGGAGTCTGCAGGCGTGAAGCTGGCGCGCAAGAGTTACTACCCCAACATTATGATCGGGGCAGGTCTGATCCAAACAGGTGATGCTGCCACGCCTGACGTGAATGGAAGCGGCAAAGACCCGATCATCGCCATGGTCGGTATAAGCCTGCCCATCTGGCAAGGCAAGTATCGGGCTGAAGTAAGAGAAGCAAAGGCAAAAGAGAAAGCCGCACTGGAACATCTGAAGGACAGCGAGAACAACCTCATGGCTGACGTCCAGCTCGCTTTCTACCACTTCCGAGATGCGGAAAGGAAGATCAGTCTTTACAAGAAGGGGCTGATTCCAAAAGCCCGTGAATCAATGGAAGTCAACAAACAGGCGTTCGAGTCTGGCAATACTGATTTTCTGGATGTAATTGATTCAGAGCGCGTGCTCTTGGAATTCGAACTGTCCCATGAGCGCGCCTTGGCGGACCGGGCACAACTATTAGCGGAGTTGGAAATGTTGGTTGGAAAAGAACTGTTAAAAGGAACACAATGAAAGGAACAAGCAAAATGAAAACTGGCATCATAATAACGTTATTGTCCTCACTGCTGTTCGGCGTTGAGGTATTCGCCAAAGACGCTGCAGAAGAGAAGTCCGAACTGAAAACACAGACCACATGCCCTGTCATGGAGGGCAACCCAATCAATAAAAATCTGTATGTAGACTATCAGGGAAAGCGGGTCTACTTCTGCTGTAAGTCGTGTGTGGAAATATTCCAAAAAGATCCTGATAAATATCTGACCCAACTCCCACAGTTCGAGAGTCAGGAAATTGATGAACAGCAAAATGATTCCCATGAACACAACGACGACCTCGAACATACCCATGTTGCGATTGCATGGTTCAAACCACACAAACTGATTGCCCCACTTGGTATTTCCACCTTAACAGCTTTGCTTCTGACCTTCCTGACAGGATTGTTCAGGCGTAGACTCGGGCGGCTATTTCTGGGTGTTCATAAATTACTGGCTTTCTTGACTCTGATACTGGCAGTGCTTCATGCCCTGCTTGTTCTGGTATTTAACTAAACTGCAGAGGAAGATGAAATGAAGATATTATTACAAAAACTGCTTGGGCTTCAATTCAAGGTATGGATCGCAGTGCTTATTGCACTGTTATTCGGAATAGGTGGTTTTGTCGCGGGAACTCGTGAACACGCAGTACATCTGGAAGTATCAAACGCACAATCCCAGACATGGACATGCTCCATGCACCCTCAAATCAAACGGTCCGAGCCCGGCAAGTGCCCTCTGTGCGGCATGGATCTCATCCCCCTGAAGACTGACGATGGAACTGATCATGCCGAACGCATGATGACCATGTCTGAGGCCGCGATGAAACTGGCAGAAGTCGAAACACAACCGGTAGAACGCCGATTCGTGGATATCGAAATCCCGCTCGCAGGCAAAGTCGATTACGACGAAACGAGGGTCAGAACCATCAGTGCATGGGTCGCCGGTCGGCTGGACAGACTGTTCGTAGACTATACCGGTATACCCGTCAAGAAAGGTGAACATCTTGTTGAGATATATAGTCCCGAACTGTATGCGGCACAGGAAGAACTGCTCCAAGCGGTGAAAACCGCTTCGGAACTGGCGGAAAGCGACAGTGAGTACATCAGGAAGAGTGCTGTTGACACTGTGGCCGCGGTGAGGGAGAAACTGATCTTGCTGGGCCTTAAAGAGCAACAGATAGCCGAAATTGAAAGACAGAACAAGCCCACGACCCACATCGAAATCACTGCCCCGATTGGCGGCATTGTGATCCACAAGAATGCCAAAGAAGGTATGTACGTCCAGGCGGGCACCCCCATCTACACGGTAGCTGACCTGTCGAAGCTATGGGTCAAACTCGACGCCTATGAAAGTGATCTCGCATGGATCAAGTATGGTCAGACGGCCGAAATACGCACGGAAAGCTTTGGAGACAAGGTGTTTAAAGGGTGGATTTCATTTGTCGATCCGATACTCAACCCTGAAACACGCACAGTCAAAGTCCGCGTGTTGGTGGATAACCCTGAAGGATTGTTGAGACCAAACATGTTTACAAGAGCCACAGTAAAGGCTCGGGTAGGTCAGGAAGGCGCAGTACTGGATTTAAACCTGGACGGGAAATGGATTTGCTCAATGCATCCAGAAATTGTAGCTGACAAAGCCGGTCCGTGTCTGTCTGCGGCATGGATCTCGTGAAAGCGGAAACGCTTGGATACACAACCAGGCAGTCAGTAGAGCCACCACTCATACTTCCAAGTTCCGCCGTGCTTATTACAGGCAAACGTGCCTTGGTATATGTGCGACTCAAAGACAGGGACAGGCCAACATTCGAAGGGCGAGAAGTCCAGCTTGGTCCACGTGCCGGAAACGTCTATATAATCCGATCAGGACTTGAAGAGGGCGAAGATGTTGTTGTCAACGGCAATTTCAAGATTGATTCAGCACTTCAGCTTGTAGCCAAGCCCAGCATGATG
>JAQBFJ010000081.1:0-3034 GCA_032123435.1 Verrucomicrobiota bacterium | reverse complement strand
GGACCCGTCCTCAGACCCGGAGGGTCCTATGGACCTGAGGGGAGTGCCCGGAGACAATAACACCCTTACGGGTTGTTGATTTAATTTCGGACGTCAGTCCCGGAATTAAATCAACTCTCTTCTCTTCTTTCTTCTCCTCCTGCCTGCCTCGCCGTATCCGCCTCAGGCGGAGAAGGCGGGTGCCTCTGTGAACTCCGTGGTAAAATCTTCTCTTATCCGCACTCCATATCATTATTTGTAATAGCTGTCCACTATAGCGCGGATTCCCATTACACGCCCAGCCCAATCATCAGCGGCCACCTGTTTCGATATTTCATTTCTGTCCTTACGCGCAATCTGCCTGTCCAGCGCGGCCAGCCATTCTTCCCTCGTCTTGCAGAGAATTATCGCATCGCCCCACTCACTTTCGGGATGTTCATCAGCTCCATATACGCGCTTGTCGGCATACCTTCCCTTATTTTTCCGCAATTCCGGCAAATTACACGCGGCTATCGGCACACCTGCCGCTAATAATTCACGGGTTTTAACCGGATGCACGCTTTCCATGCGGGAATTCCTCATGTCATAAGGAATGATTCCGGCATTGAACCCGGCACAATACGCTGGAAGTTCGTTATGTTCCCGTCGGCCAAGAAAATGAATGTTCCCAATCTTCCTTAATACAGATACATCACAGAATATCTCGCCTATAATGACAAAACTCCATTCAGGTCTGCTTATTGCCAGGTATTTCAAGAGATCAAAGTCAATCCATGGGTAAATATTGCCATAAAAACCTATTACAGGCTTTCTTAATGAAGAAATATCTGGCGGCACTTCAACATCATCCGACAATGCTGAAGAGAACTTATCATACTCAACGCCATGCGGCATATAATAAACCTTTTCACCTGCCACAGAACGGCACTTGTCTTCAAGGTATCGCGAAACCGCGAAGATAATATCCGCACGCGCCATCATTTCCTTCTCCTTGGCGCCAATCCATTGTCTATCCAAATGCTTGAACTTACCCCAGTCATCCACGCAATAGTAAATAACCTTATGGTCAGGATTATTTGATCCGCTTCGTTTGCCGGCTCCAGGCAGAAAATCAACAGCATTCGGCACAAAACACCAGTATTCAACAGGACCATCACCCATATTACGCAGTTCCCGACGCACAAGCCGGGAAAGCAATATCCTGTTGAGCAATTGCCCGAACACCGATTGCGCCCCTGGTATAAGGATAGGCGAAAGCACGCTGACCCCATCTGTCTTTTTCCCGGCACGCCTGAAACCAGTCTTCAGCCTGGTCAACATGCGCGACACATCCTTGCCGGACCCGACCCGAACCTTTCTAGTGCCTATGGAATTGATCCATAACACTCGACATGTTCGCCCCATTTCCTTCAATACATGCGTGGTGCTTGTGGGAACATCATCCCAATCCTTTGTAAAAGCGACTATTCTAGGAACTTTCATTGACAATCACCTGTTCGGAATAGATCCTGCGATATTCATTACCTACGCGTTCCAGTGAAAACTTCTTCAACAATCTATCACGGGCATTTACTATCAGATTATTTTTTAATTTATTATCTTTTAACAGCTTCAGTATAGCCGTGCGTAATGCTTCAGAATCGCCCCGCTCAAAAAGCAAACCTGAAACATTGTCCTCAACAACTTCCGGTATCCCGCCAACATTACTTGCAACAACCGGTATCCCCGCCGCCATGGCCTCAAGTATCGCAATCCCGAATCCTTCAGTATGCGCCGAATGGACATAAACTGCAAATTTTGAAAGAACAACCGGAATATCAGTACAAAACCCCATGAAATCAACGCTCTGCGCAATATTCAGCCGCAATGCAATATTTTCAAGATATTCCCGCCTGGGCCCATCACCAACAATTACCAAACGCGCAACTGGATACAATTCAAGAATTCCGGCAAATCCCTTGAGTAAAGTTTCATGATCCTTGTCGAACGAAAGATTCGCCACCATGCCTATAACCGGCCCTGCCCCGCTTTCATCAGCCTCAGCTCCGAATCGATTAATATCAATGCCATTATAGACGGTAATTATTCTTGATTTGTACTCATTGGCGCACGCAAACGTTTTTCCAGCCGCATCAGATACGGCAGTAATAACACTTACATTGTTAAGTAACGCTCTGCGGATTATTTTCAAACGCGCCACCCTGTCGCCATCAGACCGATGAACCGTATGAATTATTCTTCGCACACCGGCAAGACGCGCCGCCAGAACAGAGTAAACCAGAGCGCCGCGTCCATGACTGTGGAAGACCGTCGCATTGCGACGCCTCGCGCATCGAGCCAGTTTCCACACGGCCGCGAAACTGAATCCTTGCGTTTTCCCAAGATTCACGCATTCAATACCATCTGGACATGAAGCGCTGTCCATGATGGACACCACGGTAAAACTAAACTCATCTTTGAGTTCGCCGATGATGTCAAGAATGGCCCTGCTTCTTCCGCTTGCCCCAACACCCCCGACTATATGAAAAACATGTTCCATAACTTTACCTTATCAAGAACCAAATTCTCCGTGGTGAAAATCTCTTCACCACCTGCCTGCCTCGGCGTAGCGTCCTTGCGAAGACGGGCGCCCCCAGGCGGACACAAGAAATTTACCACGGAGAACACGGAGACACGGAGGATACAAAAAGACCGAGGTTACATCAAATCCAATATTGCTTCGCAATCCCGGATTTGATGCAACGTTGTTGTCAGGGAGTAAACCTCCGAGACACCTCATCACCTCCTGATGCAGGTTGTTGATTTAATTTTTGAAACATTCGTTTCTGAATTAAATCAACTCTCTTCTCTGTATTGCTCTGTGCCTCCGTGAACTCCGTGGTAAAAATCTTTCTTTTTTACAGCACAGGTATTATACATTTCTTACACAAGCCCTGCCATGCGAAAGGCAAATCGTTCTATTGGCTCATTTTCAAATGGAATTCTTTTCAACGCGAATAGATCCATAACACCATAATTAAAAGTCCGGCCCGTCGCGCATGCAGAAATAAAGCCT
>JAQBFJ010000080.1:0-22206 GCA_032123435.1 Verrucomicrobiota bacterium | reverse complement strand
GCTTTTTACAGCCTTGTTGATGTTATAGATTATTATCTTGCTGGTTTGGCCAAAAAAACAGACAGCAAGGTGGATGATGTTCTGGCACCTCTCGTTAGTAAAAGCATCAGAATTACTATTTTTGTAATTGTCACGCTCAATGTTGCTCAAGTGGTCAGCGGAAAAAATATTACTACAATCCTGGCAACTCGTGGTGTGGGCGGGCTGGCGATAGCTCTTGCAGGGCAGGATACGATAAAAAATTTCTTCGGTTCGCTTGTAATATTGGCGGATAAACCCTTCGAAATAGGGGATAGAATCATCGTTGATAGTCATGACGGGCCGGTAGAGAGCGTTGGATTCAGATCCACAAAGATCAGAACTCTGGAAGGGCACCTTGTTACGGTACCCAATTCCGAAATGGTTAACAGAACTGTTCAGAACATTGGCAAGCGTCCGTATATTCGCCGACTCGCGCAAATTACGATTACATATGATACTCCGTTGGAAAAGGTCGGTCGCGCGATTGAGATTCTCAAGGAGATACTGAAGGATCATGAGGGCATGGATCCGGATTTACCGGCTCGCGTATATTTTAATGAATTTAATGACTGTTCGCTTAATATTATTATGATCTATTGGTATCATCCGCCGGATTACTGGAAGTACATGGAATTTTCAGAACGTGTCAATATGCAGATATTGAAGCGTTTTAACGCAGAAGGAATTGATTTCGCGTTTCCGACGCAGACTCTTTATCTGGCGAATGATGAGAAGCGCCAATTAGCATTAAAGATGCTTGATTCGAATGTGGCATGAGAAAAATAAGACATTTATGGAAATGATTTCATCAATTGATGAGATGCGGGCAGTTATAGTACGAGCGCGCGATGCTGGTAAGCGGGTGGCGTTTGTGCCGACAATGGGTTTTTTGCATAATGGTCATCTGTCGTTGATCAGAAAGGCAGGGGAATTATGCGAGTTCGTTGTTGTGAGCATATTTGTTAATCCTATCCAGTTTGGAGTTAATGAGGATCTTGAAGGCTATCCTCGTGATATTGAGCGAGATAAAAGGTTATGTGCCGGCGAACATGTTGACGTTTTATTTACACCAATTGCGAAATTAATGTATGCAGGGGGATACAGTACATATGTTGAAGAAAAGTTTTTATCGGAACCCCTTTGTGGCCTGGCAAGAACGGGCCATTTTAAAGGTGTTACAACTATCGTTACGAAACTGTTCAATATAGTTCAACCTGATGTGGCGGTATTTGGGCAAAAAGACGCTCAGCAAGCCCGGATAATCCAGCGAATGGTATTTGATCTGAACTTTCCAATAGAAGTAGTTATAGCTCCAATTGTGCGTGAGCCTGATGGATTGGCAATGAGTTCGCGCAACATGTATCTTGGGCTGGATGAACGAAAGAGGGCAGGTTGCATTTATGCGGCTCTATGCCTTGCTGAAGAATTATGCCGGCAAGGTGAATCTGATCCTGTTAAGGTGAAGAACAGGATGAGTGAATTAATCATGCGAGAAGGCGGCTCAAACGTTCCGGCAAGCATTGATTATATTGAAATAGTTGATCATTTGACATTAAGACCGGTAAAGAACATTGGAAATGCAGTGCTGATAGCTGTGGCTGTAAGGATCGGAAGCACCCGTCTTATAGATAATGTTATAGTTGATCTGAATGTTGCATGAATAATTACATTCTATATCCATGATAGCAGGATGGGGTTCAGACGAGTTTTCTGCTTCTTCTTTTGACGGCCAGGCTTTTGGCTTCGATTAATGACAACAGTATCCTGTTTGTATGTGCCCCGGTGGTCACAAAAGTAATGTCTGATGACAAGCCCTTGAATAATTCGGATGATGGATCCTCGCAAATGACCTCTATGGCAATGGCGGGGCGCAGTTTCAATAATGCCTTCAGGAGCCCTCTGGCTTCCTGTCCCAGAAGGCGTCGGTCTATTATAATGGCATCAAGTCCAGTGTGTTCTTCGACATATGCCAGTGCCGCCGTAATGCTTGTGACGCGTTCAAACTTGACGCCAAGTTCATTAAATCTGTTATCGAGATGAAAATGTTCATTAGGCTCTTTTGCCAGCAATATTGACCAGCCGGTGAAGTATGTGCCCATTTCCCCCGGCAATTCAGTTGCTTCATCCGCGTCTAGAATGGCGTTGCCATGAGGAAGCGCTGCTCTGAATACGGGGACGCCATCAGCTCCGATTAAGTAATCCAGAGCACCTCCGGTTTCCTCGATCATGGATTGAAGGACTGATAGTATAACGCCCGCTTCGACATCAGGTTCTTTCATGTTTGCGATTATTGATGATGAATCTGCTGAACTTGCTGTAATGATAAGAACACCAGCGAATTTAGCTCCAATATTAAAAGGGGGATCGGTTTGGGGCACAGAAGCTTGAATTTTAAGGACGCCGGGGACTGGTGCCGTATCGGTTGAAATAAAAGCCAGGTTCAGGACGATCTGTTCAATCTGGTTTCCGGTTAATCCGATTGTCGGAAGGTGCTGGATTGCTGTGTCCACGCACCAGCCGCGCGGTAGATTGTCATGGAGTGTCTGCACGGCATCGCACATGTGTTCGTAGGCTGTACTGGTATTGTGTATTGATGAATCCGCAGAATGTGTTAATTCGATAAGATGGCCCGCAAGCGCCACGCCTCTTTCCGAAGCGTGCGCGATGGCTGCAATTGATTTGTCGACATTATCTGAACTTGGTGCAAGGCGGCCCAAGATGGCGGCATGTCCGGAAATGCCGCTCAGAAGTTTATTAAAATCGTTTGCAACACCACGTGCGATTTGACCGATTAACTGAAGCTGAGCGGCTTGCCGTTTGCGGATCATCTGTGCGTTTATGATAGTTACATCACTGATTATGAGCATAGTGATTCCTTCTGCCGGCTGGGAGCGAAAACGAATTGTCTGAGATGCGTTGCCGTGAACAAATTCACGTTCAATTTCATTGGTCGATTCCATACTTAGCATGAGTTCTACATCTTCTTGCGATAAGCAGGGAAACACATCGGTTATGTAGTTGTTTCGTATTATGACATTGCTGTGCGCAATAAGTGTAGCTGCCGGATTACACCCTGTAATGCGCCCTTTTTTATCCAGTGCTATAAGCCCGTCGCTCATGTAGTCCATGGTGTCAATGAGCGTTCCGATACGTCTTAAGCTTTCTGATTCTGCGGAAAATCTGATTGCCCAGAGCCCGAATGCTCCGGCGATAAGCATAAATCCCAGGGCGATACTTCCAATACCTAGCGCCACTATCTGGTAGGGCTCGCCTGAAATTTCGTCCTCGACATAAACAAGAATGCCCCATACAGCGATGGAGGCTATGGCGAAAAGTATAATCAACAGGAAGGCATAACACCATGCTTCTTTAGGGAGTAACCTCATAACTGATTCTATCTGCTACTGTCTTTTTCTGAGGAGTCTGAGTTTGGCCTTTTTATCCTTCTGTATTATCTGATCTTTTTCAGTTGAGGCAGCATTTTTCAGAGATGCCAGTTCTTCATTGGCTTCTGTCCTTCTCAGATCCCTGCGCAAGAGGGCTCTCTGTGTGAGCCGTGTATCCTGCGGAAGTCCTTCATTGGCATCTATGCCACCAGGCATGGCCAAACCGACGGTAACGAATATTATTGTTTCCGACTGACTCTTTTCTTTGCTTGTGTGGGAGAAAAGATACTTACCGATAAGAGGAATGCTTCCGAGCAGGGGTATCTTGGTCGTGCGATCGGCTTCAACGGTTTCCGTCAGGCCACCGATAGCAACAGTCGTCCCGCTTTCAAGGCAAAAACTGGTTTTGATACGCTTGGATGCCACGACGGGATAACTTTGTCCGTTCGGGGCAATTTTTTCACCAACTGATCGTGTCAATACTGGTTCTATTTTAACAGTTATATTGCTTTCGGTATTTACGGTTGGGGTAACGCTGAGTTCTACGCCGAAATTGACTGGTTCACCAGGATTATAGGTGGTAAACGGAGCGCTGTTTTCCGTTGCAGGCGTTACGGTGGCGATGAAAGGCCTCTCGGTCTTACCTATGTGTATGATAGCAGTTTCCTCATTAGCAACTATGATCTTAGGGTTGGATACGACTTCCACGCCCTGTATTTGCTTGAGTGCGCTAAGGAGGATACGGAAATCATCTATACCCAACACAGCTGTTCTGATGTCATTTACTGTTTCAGAAAACTGATCTGATATGAGCGATGATATGTCTCTTCCTTCTGTAATGGTATCCTCAATTGTACGTGTTGGGACTGTTTGCTTGTCAGGCATGCCCGTAAGTTCCATGCCTTCCGGCAGATCTATGTACTCTTCCTGCGCAACCCGCGCGCCATCTTCATCAAAGTACTGCATTGATTCGTCTGTGCGGTTGCGTTGATCGTACCGATTGACAGAGTCTTGACTGGATCGATCCCATTTCTTTTGCTCTGAATAAGACCTGTTGAGATTGCCTATACCTATGCCATATCCCTGTAGTACCTGCCAATTAATACCGAGATCGGTGATGGCGGCATCGTCCAGCTCCATGAATTTGGCCTCAATAAATACCTGATCACGCAGTTTATCTATCTCTTCAATTGTCTTTTGGATTTCACGAAGATTGGTGGCCGTTGTTCTAACCACCATTGCGTTCCTGGAGGGAAATTCGGATACCTTACCTCTGGGATCAAGCATTTGATTAACAACCCAGGCAACGCCATCTTTTTTCGCAACACTGCCAACTGAAGCGTAACTGAGAAACAAGGTTTGGACCACCAGGCTTTCCAGGGCACCAGGTTTCTTATCTACGATAGTAAACATTCCAGAATCAAGCGGGCGCTCTTCAAGGTCAAGATTATGGTTATTTAGAATGTTTTTAAAGGCATCTTCCCATTTTACATCATTTAAATTAGCGGTAACAGTGCCGAGCAGGTTCGTTTCGTCGACAGCCACTATAATGTTAACATCCGATATTCTCATGAACATCCGGACAACATCTTCCAGCGGGACCTTGTCCAAGGTGATACTGATTAGATTTTCACTGCCCTCGCCAGCGTTTTCCTGTGGCGTTATTTCGTCAGTTCTCATTTCTATGAATTGATCTGCAGCCTCTTTGGATTCATCAGGCACCTGTTTTTCCGGAACAGATTCCGGAGCTTGCACGGAGACCTCTTTATTATCCGCATCGAAAGCAGGTGGCGTGGTATCATTCTGCGCCAATGCAGTGCCATACATGGGCAGTGCCAGGCTGGCCATTAACAAAATCAGAAAACATAAGGTTCTGTTTCTCATATTAATTCTCCATTATTATTTTTGCTATGTCAAATCACAGGGTGTATATGACAAGCTTTTCTTTTCTCTTTACTTTATTGGGAAGACGCCAATTTTTTCGATATTGACGCCTTCTTGTGTTACGTTAGCAACCTTCCATTTGTAGGTTAATCCGTTGTAATCTACGCTTATAGCATCACCTTGACAGACGACGCCTATGTTCTTGAGTATTGCAACAAATCCGTTTTTAGTGTTGCTCAATGCAGTAACAACTATCTGTTTACTGGCTTCCCGCCACTTCATCAACTCGCCTATATCCCTTGTTGAATCCGATTCGGAGCCAGCCTGGAACTCTGGCGGCTGCCATCCAACAGGCCAGAAGGGATCCCTGAGCATTCCGACCGGCAGGTCTGATGATGGGGGCAATATTTTCTTGTTGCCCGATGGTTGCTGTGCGGAGCCGCAGAGCGGGCATAGCAATGTGCTCATGGTGAAAATCAGCAGAAACAAGATTAAAATGCTTTTGTTCATTTTTGAGTTTCCATTGTTTTTGAGTTTACTTCAGAAAACCGTGCTTCGGCCTTGTCGCAGATTTTTTCTCCCACCTCATTATCCATCCATGTCGGCCACTGAACATCAAAGGCTATTTTGTGTTTTGCGGGATCGGAAATATTTTCTGAAATATCCAGAGCTGAAATGCATAAATAGGGGTTGTTTTCTTCTATGTTACGAATAAAATGAATAAAATTATGTATCCCGGACTCCAGTGTAACCCGTAAAGAATATGTCATAAAGAAGTTTTTCGATTTTCTGTTCCGGCTTTGGGGAATTTCGGCGCGTCCTATTTCGCGTACGTCTATTTCTATACCTGCTTTTTCCGCGTATGATTTGATTATTTCTGACGCACCCAGCAGATAATTTCCCAGATTTGGTTTTATCAGATAATTACTTTCGCGAGTGATTTTCAGAATCTCACGCAAGTTTTTATCATTAGCGTCTTTAGCAATCATCATGTCATCAATATCGCGTCTTGCTTCCTTCAGCTTGGTTTCAAGTTCAATGATCTTAGCTGTTCTAATTTGCTTATTTGATATCAGCGGCTTGATTATTCCGATCACAAGACCATAGAGCGCCAGGAGGCTGCCCAGCAGGATCATAATCAGCACTTTGATGCGTTCGTTTTTATCTTCCGGCAATTTCATTCAAACTTTCTCAACTTGTATTTACAGTTTATCTGGAAAACTCTGTTATATTGATGCACGATGCCGTTTTCTGTTATAGCCTGGAAACTGCCTTCCGGCACTTCCGCTTCGCGAATCACGACGGCAAATGATTCGGAGCCTTCCATGCGTTCCTGCAATGTCATTACACTTTCGGCCGCATTTGGGCCTATGGCTTTTCCATTGAGAGTCATGTTGAACATTCTGGCCGGAGTACCATCGACAAGCTGTAGGCTTTGGTTGATCCTCAGTTTCTGCAATTGAATGTCACGAGGCACTTCCCGCATAAGTCCGAGCAGATGCTGGTTCCACTCAATGCTGGAATTATCGAATCCGTTTAGTTCCTGTCTTATGTCGCGGCTGACCTGAAAATCACTTATGAGTTTCAGAGATTCCTCTCTTCTTGGTTCTGTTTCGGCCCATTCGGCTTCCAGCTTGCTAAGGTCGCGCTTTAGACTGGCGTTTGACATGAATGAGCAGAAAAAAACAAGGAGAAGGATTAAAGGGATGGTAATGTATGATATCCGCAGTGCAGATTTTACGCTTATTGGGCTGGCGCTTCTCTGTTCTGATTCTAAAATTAAATCTACTCTCAGATTCATGCTACCTCGAATGTCGCAAGACACGCTCCAACTGCGGCCGCAAGACGCCATTCCTGCCCCTCAAGTGTTTCAGGGATAGCTCCATTCGCCATTTTTATTTGATCAATGGGATTCCACTGATGGACTTCAAGTCCCATGGATGATTTCAGTTCTTCAATACAATCACGCGAAAGGGCAAGGCCGCCGGCTACGTATAGTTTGGCAATATGGCAATTCTCTCGACGTTCGACAAAATCTCGAGATACAATGAGCTGTTTAACCAGAGGATCCATAACTTCTGTTACGGATTGCGATATATCGAATGCTCCATCAGCAATGATTCCCTGAGCTGTTTCCATGTCCACACCAAGTGTTTTTTGAACCTTGTCTACGATAGCATTGGATCCGAAATTGAATCTTCTTGCGAGAGAAAGAATACCATCCTTCGCGAACAGGGCGAATGTGCTTGTTTGAGTCCCGAAATCTATCAAGGCTATAGTTTCTTCTGGATGCTTTGTTAGTGGTCCGTAAAAGAACGATGTTATTGCAGCCAGGCTGGATATTTCAATTGAGAAAGGAGCCGGAAGTCCTGTGGGCAGAAGTGGAGGAATTAACCGGGCTTCGTTCTCCGGCAGTGCCACTGCCAGTACCTTGGATTCCGACTTACCATGGCCTTCAGTAATTAATTTGTAACTGATGCGGTATTGGTCTGGTTCCTTGAGGCCCATATTTGCTACAATTTTTTCTTCAGTGCTTGCATCGAAATGACCAGGAAAGCTGAGCAGTTTTACAATCGCGTTGTCTCCGGATACGGTCAATGCTGCATATTTGGCATTGAGTCGGGCTGGGAGCGAAAGGGGAGGGACAGGCGTGTCGGCTGAAAGTTGAAACGAAGGCATAATGTCGGCGGCAAGAATGGAAACGCCTTCGTTGTTCTTGCGCATTCTCACTGCTTTAACAGAGGTTGCTCCGATATCGATCCCTACCACATCAGTAGGGTGTGGTTTGAATCTTTCAAAAATTTCCTTTATCGACTTCATTTTACGCTATATGCATGTTCTAGATGATTGCAAATAATGTATAAGCAATTTGCTTGTGAAACAACAAGAAAAATGTAAAATTAGCAATATAAATTAACCGTAATTACACCAAATATACAAGGGTGTATTTGTCTGACCCTTTCTTAAATTCCGTAATACTGTCAATCCTGTCTAAAATTTCCTCTTTAACTATACTTCGTTTTGTGCATATAATCTTTCTTTTAGAGTGCTAAAAGGCTTTAATTAAAGGCAAAGGATTGACATTTTCAAAGAATACTGCAATAATAGTTTCCTGTGAATGGTGATAGGGGAAAGGCGTCAGTTCGGGGTGAGCATGGCAGACAAACAAAAACTTGTACAAACGATGCGGATCGACCTGATCCCGGATATTCCAATTGACCATGCGGCAGGCGGCAAGAAGAAAAGTGTTATAATCTCCACACCAACAAGGAAACACAGGCCTGTAAAAATCGTAAAGACTGATGATTCGGGTACGGAGTCGGGTTATAAAACCCTTTTGCAGAACGTGTATGATGCTGTTCTGATGGCTGATACTTACGGCAAAATCGTTAATGTTAATGTTCGTGCCAGAGAATTCTTTCAGTATGGAACGGAAGATTTATGCCAGCTGATGATTTCTGATGTTGTTTCAGGCGCTGATGAAACATTAATGGAGAATATATGGAACAACCTTGAAAACGAAAGATTTACGATTGTCGAAGCATACTGCATGCGGCAGGACGGAAGTTATTTTCCAGCTGAAATAGCTTTTAACAAGTTGAAGCTGGACAACGATTGGCGCCTTTGCCTGTTCATACGAGACATTTCAATTCGACGACAACAGCAGGATATGTTGAGAACCGTTTACAGCGCTATTCAAAATGCCGGAAATGGCATTGCTATCGGTAATCTGGCTGCTGATCTTGAATATGTCAATCCCGCCGTTTTGCGTATGTGGGGTTACGAAAATGACGATCATCTCAAAGGGCAAAACATAACAGGGCTTTTGAACGACGAAAAAATGATCAAAGAAATGCTTGAAAAAGTTGCTGAAGAAGGCGGCGCGTGGATGAGTGAAGTCACTGTAAAGCGTCTTAACGGGGTTGCTCTTGATGTTCAGGTTTCAGCTGCATGTAACGTTAATTCTGATGGTGATGCCGTCGGTATAATCTTTTCATTCGTGGACATAGGGGATCGTAAACGTGCTGAGCATGCGGAGCTTGAAGCTGAGCGACGGAGAGTCATGCTTGAAAGCCTTGGAGCCGCCTGTCACCATCTTGGTCAACCTGCCACGGTGTTACTGGCTAATCTGGGAGTGCTCCAAAAAAAGCTGACAGATACCCATGATATGGTCGTAAAAGACTTGCTCTCAAGCAGTATAGAAGCAATGGAAGGACTGGGTGAGATACTCCACAAGCTGAATACGGTTAACGAGTATAAAACCACTCAATATCTGGAAAGATTGGAGGGGGACGAGTCCGGCGAGAGCAGAATTCTGGATATTTGATACAAATTGAAGATTGAGAATAAAAAAGGCAATCTGCCGCATGGCAGATTGCCTTTTCATTATCAACATACTGCTTGATTATCTCTCAAGCACGTGAGGTTCCGGCACGCCCGTACTTAACGCGGGATAGACTCCGCAGGTCGGTATTGCACCCATAATTCCGAAGGTATTTGTATAGTACGTGCTGGCGGTATTCGTTGGCCCTGAAGGGCAAGCGAGAGGTGCACCCTCAATGTAGTTCTGGCAACGCCCTATGATATCAGCATTCATTGGCGTTCCGTTTGTGTAATTGTCGCGCATAGCAACAATTTCCTTAGCGTGCTTGATTATACGCATATTACTCAAGCAAATATCATGCTTTGAGTCCTGCCTGTAACGCAAGAACGCCGGTATGGCTATTGCCGTGAGCAGAGCAATGATTGCAACCACAATCATGATCTCTACCAGTGTGAAACCTGATTTCTTCATCGTATTCCTCCTTTTGGATTTGTGGGCTACGACCATGCCCGTTTAACAATTTTGCAATCCCAAACTATAATAGTGAGCAGAAGTTGTGCCAATGTCAAGTTGCACGAGCATTTGTTTTGATATATCAGAAGGCTATCCGTGTCATGCAGTTGAAAACAGGGTAATTGCGGGACGGCGTTAAAAATAAACAGAGGCAGGTATAGATCAATTTCATCGCATTTATGCAATAACGAGAACGTGTTGGCAGAAATGAGAAAAAAGGGCTTTTTCTTGTTATTCGCCGTCTGGAAGTTTGCGATAGAGGGTTGCCAGACTTATTTTTAATGCTTTTGCGGCCTTTTCCTTGTCACCGGATGTATAGTTAAGTACCTGCTTGAGATACTCTTTTTCCTTACTGCGCAGAAAGGTCTTCAATGATTTAGCGCGTGGGCCGGAATCGTCGAGTGCGGATATTGGCGATTTTGTGGCGGCAGTTGCTGCGATTTTCGGGGGGAAGTTTTCTTTAGAGATCTTATCCCCCTTTGTGAAGGTAAGGGCGTGTTTAATGGCATTTTGGAGTTCACGAACATTACCGGGCCACTGGTATTCCTCAAGCACGGCCGCGGCTTCGGGATCTATGGTAGGCATTGGCTGACCTTGTGGGAGTTCTGCGCGAAGAACGTGGTATGCTAAAGGAATGATATCTTCTATACGTTCACGCAGTGGCTTTATTTCTATTGGTATAACACTTAGGCGATAGAAAAGATCTTCACGAAACAGTCCTTTTTCCATGAGAGTTTCAAGCTTGGTATTAGTCGCAGCAAGCACACGTACATCTATGGGAATGGTATCATTGCTTCCAACGCGGCGTATTTCCTTTTCCTGGAGGGCTCGAAGAAGTTTGCCCTGTATGCTGAGCGGCATGGCGCCGATTTCATCCAGGAAAATGGTGCCTTGGCTGACGGCTTCGAAAAGACCCTCTTTGTTTGAGGATGCGCCGGTAAAAGAACCTTTTGCATGACCAAACATCTCGGATTCCAATAATGGTTCAGGCAGGGCGGCACAATTGATAGGCAGAAATTTCTTATCCTTGCGATTGCTGTGGGCGTGGATGGCTTTAGCTACAAGTTCCTTACCTGTTCCGCTTTCACCGTAAATAAGTATGGTTGTATTGGTCGGAGCCACTTTTTTAATCATTTCACAGACGTGTTTCATTGCGTTGCTTTCAGCGATAATATTTTCAAGCTGATAACGAGTGCCAAGCTGTGCTTTGAGGTCGGCGTTTTCAGTTATAGCCTTGTTGTATTCAAGAGCGCGTTGAACTGTGATCAATAGTTCATCTACTTTGAAAGGTTTGGTGATATAATCAAAGGCGCCAAGCTTAAGAGCATCAATAGCCGTTTCAACGGACCCGAAAGCAGTGAGCATGATGACCGGCATGGATGGACGTTCATCATGGACCAACTTGAGCAGTTCCATACCATTTAAGGGCGACATGCGTATGTCTGTAAGCATAAGGTCGAATTGCTCTGATGTAACGCATTCCTTTCCTTTTGGGCCGCCTAGCGCGGCCGTTACATCATACCCTTCAGCTTTGAGAAGAGTGCCAAGGACACTCAAAATGCTGGGTTCATCATCAACGAGTAATATTTTAGCCATATTTCAATCTCACCGATAGCGACGTTTGGCAAATATGCGAATATCCCTATTTAGACACAAAAACACTATAGTGCAGAATGAAGATGAGTGTAAAGCCAAATTATTCTCATTTTTTAGCTTTTGGCAAACAGAACTAATTACTGCCTCGAATGACCTCACCAATCTTAAATATGGGGAGGAATAATGAGATAACTATACCACCCACTATGACGCCGAGAAATACCATTAAAAGTGGTTCCAGCAATGAAGTAAGGCCATTAAGCATTGTTTCCACTTCATCATCGTAGAAATCGGCTATGTTGTCCATCATTTCGTCTATTTTACCAGTTTTTTCGCCAGCCTGAAGCATGCGGACAAGCATGATTGGAAAGACTTTCTGGTTGACCAGAGCGCTTGATAGAAGATCGCCTTTTTCAACAACATTCTTGGCATTAGTAACAATCTGGCCTGCTACCTTATTTCCGGTAGCGCCTGATGTAATATCCAGCGCAGTAAGAATTGGCACGCCACTGCGTATCAATTGACCGAACGTTCGGGCAAAACGCGAAGCAGCGACCTTTTTATTAAGTTCACCAAAGACAGGCGTGCGTAATACGAAAGCATCGAAACGATATGAGCCTGACGGAGTTGATTTCCATTTCTGAAAAGTTACAATGATTGTTACAAGACCCAGAAAGATATACAGGCCATACTTTCGCATGCCTTGGCTTAAATTAACAAGAAACAGCGTGGGGCCAGGCAGTTTTCCGCCGAGACTTGTGAACATCTCCTGAAATACAGGAACGACAAATAATATTAAGCCTGTTGCAATGGCGAGCGCGAGACAAAGCACGATCGTAGGGTACATCATGGCGGATTTAACTTTGCTCCTGAGTTTTGCGCTTGCTTCCAGAAAGCTGGCGAGTCGCGCTATGGTTTCAGCGAGTTGGCCTCCAGACTCACCGCCTTTGATCATGTTTGTATATAATTCATCGAATATTGAAGGGAATTGCGCCATGGCGTCTGACAGAGCAGAGCCGTTTTCTATACTCTTGCCGACATCTAAAATTGTACGTTTGAAATGTGGATTGCTTGCCTGATCATGCAGTGCTTCAAGTGATGTAAGTATGGGCATTCCTGCTGACAGCATGGCTGAGAGTTGACGGGAGAAGCCGGGGAGAAGTGTGCCGACAATGTTTCTCGCTCCAGGCACACGGGTGTTTCGTCCGCTTGTGTTGCCACGCGGTTTACTTGCACGTGACACGACAGATTTTTCTGTCTTTTGGCCTGATGACGGTGTTCGTGATGCTGAACGTACTACAGGACTCATAGATTATTATATCCTTAATCTTTAATATTGAATGTTAATATGTATGATCATTCTCCACCGGTAACTGCGAGCGCGGCTTCCAGACTCGTTATACCCTCTTTTACGCGCATCAGGCCAGCATCTTTTAGTGTTGTCATGCCGCCTTTTTTGGCGATCTCGCGAAGTTCTCCTGTGTTTGCGCCTCTCAATATAGCGTTACGCAGATCTTCGGTAATGAGAAGGACCTCCATGATTGCGCCTCTTCCCTTGTAGCCATTTGTGCATCTTGGACAGCCTTTAGGATTATAAATTTTGACTCCTTCAAAAAAACCCGGATCAATTTTGTTCATTTTCAGAACATCAGGAGGCAATTGACTTACTTTCCTGCATGATGTGCAGAGCTTGCGGTATAACCGTTGTGCCTGTGCCAGAATAAGGCAAGATCCCAGCATGAACGGCTCAATGCCCATATCAATAAGACGCGTAACCGCTCCGGGCGCGTCATTAGTGTGCAATGTGCTGAGTACAAGATGGCCGGTAAGGGCGGCTTTAACGGCTATTTCAGCGGTTTCTCCATCTCGTATTTCACCAACCAGCACTATGTCGGGGTCCTGACGCAAAATAGATCTGAGCGCAGAAGAAAAGGTTAAACCAACTTCGGTGTGCATTTGGACCTGGTTGATTCCTTGAAGCTGGTATTCAACAGGATCCTCGCAAGTGATAATGTTAACATCCGGCTGGTTCATGTCTTGAAGACAGGAATATAATGTCGTGGTCTTACCACTGCCAGTTGGGCCTGTTACCAGAATGATTCCATGAGGCTGACTTATGGCATAGGACATTGAATTATATGATGACTCATCAAGACCGAGAGAAGCCAGGCTGGGGGATAGTGATGATTTGTCGAGAATACGCATGACAATTTTTTCACCGTGTATGGTTGGCAGAACACTGACTCGGAGGTCGACCTCCTTTGCCAGCGCTTTAATATTGAATCTTCCATCCTGTGGTATTCTTCTTTCTGCGATATCAAGATCTGACATGATTTTGATTCTGGATATGACGGCTGACTGCAGGTTTTTCGGCGGGCCGGGACGTTCTGTAAGAGACCCGTCTATTCTGTAGCGTAAGCGGACCTGTTTCTCCATTGGTTCAATGTGTATATCGCTGGCGCCTGTTCTGAGAGCTTCCACCAGTATCATGTTAACCATTCGGATAACAGGTGCGCCCTCAGCGCCTTCGAGCATTTCGTCAAGACTTTGTTCCTTATTGTCTTCTTCGAGGATCTCTATATCGCTGTCGTCACGCATCAGTTCTTCCATATCCAGTCCCTGCGATGATTCAGCGAATAGTTTGGACAGTGCTGAAATGACTTCGTTTTCGGGAGCAACTAACGGCGTTATTTCCATTTGGGTGATGCTGGCTATTTCGTCTATTGCCATGAGGTCAAACGGATCACCAAGAGCAACAACAAGGTTTTTGGCCTGTAGTGCTACGGGGATTATCAGTCGTTTGGACATTATTTCACGTGGGAGCAATTCGACCAATTGCGGATTTGGAGTGAAGTGAGCCAATGTAATTGGCGGCATTTTGAGATATTCAGAAAGAGCAAGAGTCATGTCGGTATTCTGAATCAGTTTTTTTTCTATGAGATATTTTTCGAGACGGACTCCGGTAGAATTCGCTTCTTCTTCCGCTTTCTGCAGTGCATCGGCCGTGATTACACTGTTCCTTACGAGTATATCGGAGATTTTACCGCTCTTGGTTGTGGTTGATTTTGCCATGATGTTCTGGTTCGTTAAGGTTAATGCCTTTCTGTCATGAATGGTTTATGAGTCCCGTTCGTCGTTTTTTTTCTTTATCATTTGGGACAGAATGTCAGATCTCGTGGTTTCCCATGCTTCGAATGGGTCGGTAATACCTTTGAGTGATTTTATCCGTTGTGTCGCAAGCCGACTTGCCAGATCCTCGATCTCTTTTGGTGACATTTCGGTCAGGTTAATAGGCATGCGTTCAATCTCGGTATTGGCATTGTCAGGAGCGGGCGGAGAGGTGGAGGCGGGTTGTTGTTGTCCTGTATCCGTTAAACTTTTGGCGGCAGAAACCAATTCTGGTTCTTCAATGAGAGGATGTTCGGGCTGGGTTACAGGCTCATCCTGCAGTTCGGCCGTTTCTTTTGCCGGGTATGTTATTTCTGCCGTGTCTGGTTCTTTCTTTTTCTTAGATATCTTTCTATATGTTCTTTCGAATCGACTGGCCATTGCTTCTATGATGCCGGCATCAATCTTGCGCAGTGTATTTGTTTCGCCGGCCTTTAAGGCAAGCTTGCATATTTTGTTTACCAGACGAGGAATTCCTTCGGAGTACGTCCATAACGCTTGGTACGCTTCTGGGGTAAAAACAGAATTATTTGGATTCCATCCTGCTCTTTCCATTCTGTGTTCGACGTAATCACGCATGGTTTCCAGTGAATCCAGCCCGGTTATCTTGCAGTATACTCCAATTCGCTGGTAGAGATTAGCTCTTCTCGGATCTTCAAGTCGTTTGCCAAGTTCCGGCTGTCCTGCCAGTATGATAGTAAAAAGGTTCTGTTGATCATCCTGCATATTAGTCAACAAACGCAAGCTTTCCAGATTATAGGGTTTGATGACATTGCCTTCATCAATGAAAATGACAACTCTTTTGCCCTGATCGTTGGTTTCGAAGAGTATTCGGTTAAAAATCTCAAATAGACGATCCTTTCGTGTCTCAGCGCATTCCTTGCATTGGAGTTGTCCGATTATTTCCCTTAACAATTGAGGGAAAGTCATGTCAGGATTGGTAACAAACGCTATCCTGTATTTATCGTGATCAAGTGAATCGAGTACAATTCTAAGGCTCATTGTCTTGCCGGAGCCAACTGGACCGACTACGACAGCCAATACTTCGTCTCCCTCTTGAATTGCGAACAACAGCTCGGATACAGTACTGTCCACTGTTTGATGCATATCGAAATACATTTCTGGATCTGGCACATTGTTAAAAGGATGTTTTTTTAAGCCCCAATAATCCTGGTACATGATTCACTCCATTTTTTACAAAGAAAATATAATTTTCTATTTGTTTTCCAGCGCTTCGAGTACTTCAGACCACATGAACCTCCAGCTGTTGCCAACCTTGTAACTCTTGATGCCGTTGTTCTTTCGCATTGTGTATACAGTGGTTATGCTGACGCCGAGCATGGCGGCGAGTTCCTTGGCCGTTAACAGCTTGGAAGGATGTTCCGGCATGAACTGCAATTTCAATTCCCATTTGTCGCCGATTTTTTCTTTTGAAATTTCAGTGGTAATCATGGTTTTATCTTTGCCTTGAAGATATTCTGTTGCAAGGCATTCAAAGTCAACATGTTTATCGTTGGGCAGATCTATTTCCACTGTTGGCGATCCTTCCTGTATTGAGACGGAAACGCTATTTTTGTCCTGAGGTTGATCGGAGTCGGTATCTGTCCCGGCGATTTGTTCTTCCATGCGTTCATGAGCGCGCTGGCTTGCCCTCGTGGGGGTGTCAAAAGATTTGTCCAATCTACGCGAAACTAAGCTTATTTTGTTCATCACTAATGGCAGTATGATAGTTAAAACAGGCCATTGTCAAGCGACAAACTGTAAAAATCGACAAGTAAAAATCTGGTTTTATTGACATGGGGCCTTATGGGTGTTAGAAAATAGAAGTTGTTTTAATGTGCAAAAAAGGGTGTTTTTGCGTATTCATCTTTGAGTTAGTTTTTGCGGAGGATAAATGGCAAAAAAAGAAAACGGTAAATCGCAAGCGGATTTAGAGGGGGAAATTCTTTCCGCCATAGCGGCTTTTGAGCAGATTGTTGAGGCGATGCCGAACGATCGCGCGTCCCTGGAGGCTCTGGCGCATGCTTATGAGCAGATCGGGGATCATGTCAAAGCGAAGGATTACACCATCCGTCTATGCAATGTTGTTCTGGACGAGCCTGATATTCAAGCTGCCTTGGAACTGCGAGACAAACTTGTGCAATACGCCAAGGAAGACACTCGCGCTGCGGAGATTGTAGAACGCATTGACGGAACATCTCGTCAGGCTGCCGTTGTTGATACGAGCGGCATCGGCATCGCGGGGCAGGTTGAAGCAGCCGCGTGCAACGGGTTGCTCAAGGGGTTTGATATGTCCGATGAAATGTCTTTTGCATGGAACCTCATGGAAGCAAAGAAGATTCCGGAAGAGGATTATTCCAGTATAGTGCAGGACCTTACGGAAATGTCGAGTGGGCAGAATGAGGGAACTGTTTCGGTTCTCCATGTTCTGGAGGCTAGAGGATCCAAGAATCTTGATAAGATAATGACATTTGTATCGAAAGACTGCAAAACGCCTTTTATATCACTTTCAGGATTTGATCTTCAAGCTGATACCATAATGCTTTTGCCGCCGGATGTTATGATGCGGCGCGGTGTACTTGTTTTTGATTTGATAGGCAAAGATGCGTTGGTAGTCATAATGAACCCGTATAATAAAAAATTACAGAAAGATTTAAGCACAGCATTGGGCAGAAAGTGCCACTTTTTTGCTTGTATGCCATCTGAGTTTGATCAGGCGCTTGAAAGGGTGAAGGAAATCGTGGCGGAAATCAAATCAAGAGAAGAAGATGAGTAATTGCCACGGCCTTTTTCTGTGCACAGCTTGCTATTACTGCGTTGACTGGCCGACTCGTAGATACTGAGTATGTCCCTTATACTCGAGCCTGACACCTTGATTTTCAATAGCGACTATGGTCACATTTTCAATGCTTTCGTTAACACTTAGGACCATGCCGTTGATAACAGCAGATCCATTTAGTCCTTTACCGACTATGCCGCTTAATTCGAGTGGCGGCCATCTTACGATTTCAGGAGCAAGTTGTGGCTGTTCGCCTTTTTCCTCAGGTTCCATTTGCGATTCAGGGGGCAGGTTCGTTTCCAGGTCAGAGGAGGGTGTTTGGGATTCAGGTTGTTCAATTTGTGCTGTTGTTTGAATGTCCGGCTGAGATTCTGATTCGGTTGTAATGATGGTATCTTCTACTGTTTCCACTGGTTGTGCCGCCGGTTGTTGTTTTTTGGCGCTCATTTGTTTGACTGCAAATGAGATCAGCCAAATGCCGCAGGCCAGCAGAAGGATGACTCCTATACTTGCGCCAAGCAATGTGGTCCATGGTTTTTTGGAAGGTTTATCTTTTTTATCAGATGGTGTTTCGTCAGCAGGCGTGTTTTCAGCAGGTTTCTCTTCCTCAGGGTTAGATCGAGATTTAAGTTTTAAGGAACCATTATCATTTGATTTAGCGCGAGACGGCGAAGGTTGAGATGGTGGAGGAGGGGGTGGTGGTGGCGCGGCAGGGGAAGAAGAAGGGGTTTCTTCCGCAGGGTCGTTTCCCTGTTGCTCCATTTGCTGCCTCTTTAATGCTTCTTGTATTAGACTCATGTTCCTTCACCTTCAAGCTGTTTGATTGCTTTCTTGACGCACTTGGCGTCTATTATATGTGTGCGTGCCACATAACCGGCCAGCATGGCGTTATTGCAAACAGCGTTAATCAATCTTGGACTACCTTTTGTATATTTATATATGGTTCGAATCGCGCTGGAATCAAAAAAAATGTCTCCGCTACCCGCCACTGTCAAGCGATGTTTAATGTATATCATAGTGTCCTCCTGTGTCAAGGGCGAGAGATGATATCGGACGGTTATACGCTGTCTTAATTGACGCAGATCAGGGCGTGCTAAACGTCTTTTCAGCTCAGGTTGTCCGCATAGGACTATCTGTATAAGTTTTTGCTGGTCAGTCTCCAAATTGGATAAAAGACGGACTTGTTCCATAACCTGTGGGGACAGGTCTTGTGCTTCATCTATTACCAGGGCCACATTGGCTCCAAGTCTGTTTTTTTCCAGAAGGAACGCGTTAAGTATTTCTATGTAAGCTAATCTGTCGCGTCCTTTTGCTTCCAGGCCGAAATCGTTCAGCATAGCTCGCAGAAGCTGTGTTTCTGTTAGAGAAGGGTTCAATATTAAAGCCGTCTGTACATCAGAATCCAGTGCGCTGAGTATTGCGCGGCATAATGTGGTTTTGCCGGACCCGACCTCACCCGTGAGTTCAATGAATCCCATACGCTGGTTAATGCCGTACAGCAGATGATCGTATGCATCTTTGTGCTGGGACGACCAGTACAGAAAACGCGGATCAGGCGTTATGCTGAACGGGTGCTCCTTTAGATTGTAATATTCGAGATACATAACATTATTAACGAGACAGTTGTTCTAATTCTTGTTTTCCTCGTGATCGCGATCACAGGTTACTTGACGACTTTGAATTACAGTATCATTCAAAATCGAGGATGCCAAGACAGAAGGTTGTTTTCCTTTTTCCAGCATTTCCAGACGATCATGCAGAGTGGATTCATCCGGCGACATGGCGAGAAGCCGCCTATAGCAGTTTATCGCCTCATTGTTCCTATTGTTTATTTCATGAAACAGGCCGTTATAAAGCAGGAGAGAGTTGATTCCGCGGCGTGCCTCCATTGTATCGGTGGGGCATTCACTGGGCCAAAGTGACAAGCCTGTTCGGAAAGCTTCTTCAGCGGCCTTCACTTTTCCATTTTGAATATAGATGCGGCCCATCTCAAGCTGTATCCTGAAGCTGGATGGATTATTCTTTTCGCCCTGTTTGAGAACGTCAATAGCGGCATCCAGCAGTTTCATTTCGTCGGCAAGCCAGAAGCCAGCCAATATGTAGGCTTCAAGATCATGCGGATTGAGCCGGATGGCGAATGCGAGCCATGCCATTACCTCTTTGATCTGCGAGCCAGCCAGATGTGAATGGCCGGTTGGTGAAACTTTTTCCAGAACACGCTGAAAAATAGTGTTTTGAAATTTCTGAGATCTAAAATGTTCTATACCGCGATGGAAGTAAGTATCGGCTACTTCCATGAAATGTTGACCAATGGCTATTTGGCTGCTGCCGAGAATAACATCTGTGATGGATTGTTGGCCGGCCTGAGTATGGCTGGTGCCGGCTGATGTCGTTATTGTCCAAGTCGGGTTTTCAGGGAGAACAGTTCCCAGATGGCATGAGAGAGAAAACAGAACTCCTGTAATTGTGACAATGCTGAACCATGGCCATTTTGATGAAAGAGTCATTTAGCTCCCGCTCTTTTTCAACCAAGCATGTTTCCTCTTGAGAAATGTTTCTTCCGATATGCCAGAAAAGATAATATTAGAAATAAAAAAGACAGCAGTGCGCCGTAAGTCAAGACGGCGGCAAAAGTCTTGAAGTCTAACGGACCATAATCATGGATTATTCTTTTGCGCATGTCGAAAAGTTCCAGATGAGGCATAAGGTTGTAGATTATCATCATAATGTTGGCACGCAGACCTTCTGTATAAAACATCAACACGGGAATACGTCGTACGAGAAAAAAAGCGGTGACTGTGAATACATAAGTCATTGATGCGGCGGCGTCTTGGTTCATTCTTGTCGAGAACGCCATGCTGATGGCGCATATAACGGCAAGTGCCATGCAGTGCAAGACGTAGCCTTGCATTGTTGTTATGAGGTCGCAAGAGCCTCCGCGCATCAATACAATTCCCACTACCATGATGTAGAATAATAATGTCGCCGATATGACAATGCTCCATGAGCCAAGCAGTTTTCCAAAAAGAAATTCAAAACGGGTTAACGGTTTTGCCAGTAACGGAAAAATTGTGCCGCGCGTTTCTTCTTCCGGAATTTCACGTGAACTCACATTTACTGCCATCATCCAGCCGAAGATCCATGCCATGAGCAGGCCCGCATCTTTAACATAATTCACCATTCCGCCCAGCCCGAAAACGTTCAGGGATATTATTATGATCAGGAACGCGCCAAGCAGGATCAGCAGGACGTATATGTCCTTTTTTCTCAACATTTTCAGCCAGACAATCCAGGCAATTGTTAATATTCGCGTCATTTTATCTTTCCTGATTCAGTGCTGTGTTCATCGTGCAATATCCAGATTAGTGGGCAAGACGCCCAAAGCCCTCATGAAATATTTCTCAAGACTTTCGCCTGGTGCGACCAGTTCGAGGGCGGGGCCCTCTGTTACTATTCTGCCTTTGTTAAGTATAGCCAAGTGATCGCATACCAGTTCAACTTCAGACAATTCATGAGAGGAGAAAAACACTGTTTTTCCTTTATTCTTAAGATTTGTTATTATTGTTCTGATATCCATTCGTCCTATTGGATCAAGGCCGCTGGTTGGTTCGTCCAGGATGATAAGGTCGGGATCATTTATGAGCGCTTGGGCTAGACAGATTCTTTGCATCATACCTCGAGAATATGTTGCTATTTTTCTATTTGCCGCATCTTCAATGCCTGTTTGTTCCAATACTTCATCTATACGGGCGCGAAGCGCTTTGCGGCGTATAAGGAAAAGATGACCTGCCATAGTCAATAATTCGCGTCCTGTTAAAAATCTATAGGTGTCAGGATGTTCCGGCAGATAGCCGATCCTTTGGCGTGCTATGGAATGTTTGACGTTAGATCCGAAAATACGTGCTTCTCCCGATGTGGCAGTTATAAAATTCAGGAGTACATGCATGACCGTGGTTTTACCTGCGCCATTAGGACCGAGGAAGCCAAAAACCTGACCCTCCCCAACGACCAGATCAAGGTTGTCAAGGGCCTTGATTTTGCCTTGCTCGAAGACAACGGTCAGATTGTAGATTTCAATAGCAGAACTCATATATTAATCCGAATAATACAGCTTATGTGGAAATACAGGCAAGCAAAAATTGCGGTCTAAGGAAGCTTCTGAAAAGAAAATGTGAAAGCTGGATAAAGAACAAAAAAGCGACTATTTTATAAAAATTGTCCAAAATGCACTTTATCACTCCTCAATCATTTGGAGTTAGGGGCAGAGTCAGGCAGTATCGGCAAGGCTGTCCTTTAGCATGAGGCGTAGGGTGCGTTTGCCTTACCAAAGGCGCTTTGCCGCAAAAGCCCTTCCAGACCCACTTTTCAGGTACTTTTCAAACTCTTTTGCCTGTTTCTTGTCTGTGAAAGCGTGATATGTGACAAGTCTCCATGGACGATACTTCCCTGCGTGTATGGATCCACCACGATTATGTTCTTTTATTCGTGCAGGGACGTCTTCTGTGAAACCAACATATTTCTGGTCTGGGAATTTG
>JAQBFJ010000079.1:0-2840 GCA_032123435.1 Verrucomicrobiota bacterium | reverse complement strand
CCCACTTCAGAACGAGAGTGACGGATGTTGCACGGCCGCCTGTCCCAGAAGGCTTTAACGTTATCTATGTTTGCAGTTGTTTGACTCATATAGTTAGGCTTTGCTTAAATAATTTCTTTCAGACCATAAAGCCGTTGTATTTACTCAATAATATTATTCGGAGAAAGTATATATCATCAGGATCAGATTTGTCCATTGTTTTAAGGGACAGATGACTTGGTCGCGGGTAAAGAAAAGTGGTTGATGCCTTGGCCTTGATTGGTCTGGACTCGTGAAACAAGTGGGATAATTCTGGTTTTTTCAGAATAATGCGGTTTTATACAGCCCGTTTATTCCTTTTAATTCAACTCTATTTTTCTCTTGGTCATTGTCCATTGTAATGTTATCCTGTCGTTCTTGTTTTTCATAATTTTCATAAGGATATTGGGATTTTGAATGGACTTTGCATAGACGAAAAGGATCAAAAGCCGGTTAAGCGCGGGTGGCCGCTTTTCTTGCTTTTACTATCGGTTGGTTTGTTTCATCTGCTGACGATGCCTGAATCTTTCTATCCGGGTGATAATTATACTTCTCGTGCCGAATGTGCCAATCTTATTAATAGTGGTGAACTAGGCATAGATTATTCGCATAAAAAAGTATTGGGCGGGTTTCTTGAAAGTCGTGGTCAGTATTTTTACGAGAATGATGCCAAGCAGAGGATGTACTCCAAGTATGGGATTGGCTATACGCTTGTTTATCTTGTGCCCCTAATGGCGGAGAAACTTTACACCGGCCAGTTGGATCTGATGTGCGGGACACGGTCACAGCTTGTCTTCATTAATATATACAACATATTGTTCGTTCTTGGGGCTACGGCATATTTTTACGCGATTGCTTCGTTATATACTGTCAGGACGTGGAGAAAAATAATTTTTATATTGATTTCATATTATGCCACTTTTGCCTGGCATTATCTGCGCAGTCCGACAACAGAGGTGTTTCAATTGCTGCCTTTTCTTGGATACTACTATCATATGGCGCAATTTCTAAGGGGTGCCAGACAAGGATTGGAAGGAAATGCGAAAGGGTGGAAGCATTTGGGACTAGCCGTATGTTTCGCCGGGGTGTTGACTTCCATGAAGCTGTTTTTTGTTTTGCTTTTTATGGTATCAGGATTGTGTTCAGTCATGATGCCGGGCTGGACTGGAATGCGCGGGTGTGTCAGGAATGGAATCGATAACTTGTGGAAATACAAATCTAAATATTTTGCATACCTGATTGTGCCGAGCTTGATCATTATGGCTTTGCTGTTATGGCTGTGTCACTACAAATTTGGTTCTGTTTTCGAAACGGGATATGGTCAATGGCAGAGAAAAGGTGGTGGAACCCATGAAACGTTTAAGTTCGGGAAGAACATGCTTATACCTATTGAACATTTTTTCATTAAAAGGGGTAATGCTAATGCATTCATACACTATCCGTTCTTTGTTTTCAGTTGGTTTGGTTTAAGGCGTTTTTTCAAGAAATTTCCAGTTGATATTGTATTTATCGCTCTTCTGTTCGGTGTTACGGTAGTGACCTTGCTCAGTTTTTCAAGCTGGAGCGGGGCGTGGTGTTATGGGCCAAGATATCTGTTATTTATTCTAATGATCGGTTCATTGCCTTTTCTGGAGGTAATGGATGCTTTGGTTGCATTGTCCCGGCGTTTCTGGAAGTGGTGTTTCATAGGGGTTATGACGCTTGTGCTTGGCTGGTCGTTATTGATGCAGGTATACATTAATTCCCTGCATTATTTTTCTTTTTATTATCTAACCAGTGTTTTTGAGCAGTTCAAGCAGGAGCGAATCAAAACATATTTTAACTGTTTTCACAGGGGGTTGATTCACAGGGATCTTGTACGGTATGTGAATGGGTCTGGGTCGTTTCTGCCGGTTCACGTGATTGAGGAAATTGTGCCTTACGCGCAGAGAGAGCAACTTGTTTCGGTGTTAAAGATGCATCTTACCCGCATGGCAGAACCGAATTATTTAGTGTTTGATAAAGGAGATGAAGGGGCCGTCCGTGAAACTAAATGAGAATGGCGATGGGCATACGCTTTCACTGGTTATTCCGGCGTTAAACGAGGAAGCGGCCATACAGAGCACGCTTGAACGTGCCGTCAGGGCGGTTGAACGTTTCAGAGAAGAGGCGAAATTTGGGGCATGTGAGATTATCCTGGTGAATGATGGCAGTACTGATCGAACGCTGGAAATAGCCAGGAAGGTGGCTGGTGTGCGAATAGTGACATATCCGCGAAATCGTGGTTATGGCGCAGCCATTGAAACTGGTTTGCGGTAGCGCAAGGTGATCATCTGGTCAATGGACGCGGATGGAACTTGTGCCCCCGATTTTCTTGCGTGTCTTAACGCAAGCGGGGTGAAGTGTGTTTGAAGTTGCCGGCGGAAGGCTGGTTGATGATGATAAATATGTGCAGTAAGCGGTTTGTTTCGCAAGGAGTTTATTGTGGTTAAAATATCCGTGGCAATGTCTTCCTTAAATGGATCAGAATATCTTGAGCAATCCATTTCAAGTGTGCTTAACCAGGATACGACTGCGGATGTTCAATTTGTTATTATGGATGGCGGTTCAACGGATGGTACTGTTGATATTCTCAAGAAATATGGCTCTCGAATAACCTGGAGAAGCGAGAAAGACAAATGTCCGTCTGATGCTTTAAACAAGGCATTTGCCTTGTGTGATGGTGATATAATGGCGTGGATTAACGCGGATGATTTCTATGAGCCCGGCGCTTTTGAAGTGGCGGTAAAGACATTTGAGAATAATCCTGATGCTCAATGGATGGCGGGCTATTATCGTATGAT
>JAQBFJ010000078.1:0-23189 GCA_032123435.1 Verrucomicrobiota bacterium | reverse complement strand
CCACCCGTGGACCGATATATTCTTCGTTACAGTCTGGCGCGAGAAAAAAGATAGCTTTCAACTGGTAGACATCGAAGTGTTCAATGGCGATACTGTCCGCGGCAGAAAAATAAGTGAAGTTGAGCTCGTCCCGTACTGGGTCAGAGGTAAAGGTTTTGTCCCATTGCGAATTGCAAAGGCAGTGGCAGAGAGCATACGCGCCGCGGAATCCAGATTCGACACCAGTTCTGGTGCTTTGTTCCGCGACCGCGTCGGCGACAAAACGCAATATCCATCGTGTCTCTTAATGCTTTATTCTTACATTCGCGTGCAGGCCATGTACAAAGAAGAGGTCGAAAAAGGCAACAAAGTCTTTGCCGCGACTGATGCACGCGTCAGCCAGTTTCTCGAGGATGCCCAACGCGGCGATCTTAAGAAATGTCTAAAGCAGGCTAAGGAGACAATACCAACTGTAAAGGATACTCTAAAAGCTATGCCCACAATATGGTTCTCATTGCTTGACCAGGTTGGTTTTTATAACGCTGGAGATATGCAATTTATATTCCTCTCCCCTGTGATAAACGCAACAGGATGCGTCAGCCTTATGTTTGACAATAGCAAAGGTAAGGCAAAGCTACGAAGAATTGATCTTATCGATTATGCTGGCGCGTACAAAATACTGGCAAACAGTACGAACAAGGAGCCTGCCCATTGAGAATTAGACTAACAGCCATAGTGATGGTTTTTGCCATTCTCGCCTCGCTCAACAATCGTGCTTATGGTCAAGCTGTTGGGATGGATAGTGAGCCTACAAGCTCAGCTAATCCTTATAAAGCCGAAACTCAGTATACCCCCCCAAAAGAAGAAGCACCCAAGGAAGAACCAGCTTTACGTCCATATGTAGCAGACCAGAATACTGCGGTCGATCCTAACAATATCTACATCAAACCTGAACCTAATATCCCAGAAAGCGTCAATACCGGACCCACTTCAGATAGTGGACAGCCAGTCGTAGATGCGACGACTATTGGAGCAGGCGCCGCATCTACGGTAGTGTCGGAATCCGCCAAGAAAACTATGCAAACCACTCTCAGCGTTGTTGGCCATGTAAACACGGTTTTCGACGTAGCAGTCAAGGTATATTACGGCCAATATGAGGATGCCGTTGCAGCTGGAGCTAATGGAGTTCTGGGAGGAGTAGTCACATCGGGCGGCATGAAAGCCGGAGCAATTCTTGGAGCAAAATTATTAACTTGTTTCACACCCCCACTTGGAACAGTAATTGGAACTATCGGGGGCGCACTTGTTGGAGCAGCAGTACAGCACTTCGTAGTGCAGCCTGCGGTTGGCGCAGTTGTCGACGCTATCTCGCTAAAGAAGGCGCGGGCAGAACTCGCCAACAAGATGAATCGTGTTAACCAAGCAAAAGCTTTGGCAGCAAAGCTAATAACAACATACAATGTCCCAGAAGACAAGGTTTTACAGGCCATGCTAGACTACATGAAGGGCAAGAAGATCGCCTTAATAGATCTTCGCAATGAGCAACTAAAGGCGATGAAGGAGAAGGAAGCATCAACCCAGGTAGATTTGGAGTCACTTGACGACAAACTGAATAAGATGCCTATCAACCAAACATTCTTTAATGATAAGGATAAAGACGCTGACGACAAAGCGTCACAGGCCCTTAACTTAATGGACGCACAGAACGCCCTGGCGAATACGGGAACAGCTTCTGACGATGCCAAAGCTCAGGCAGCCAACATGCGAAATGAAGCTGGAGAAGATGCGATTGATATCACAAAGCAAGCTGCAAACGAGTCCGCGGATGACAAGAATAAGAATTCTTGGGGGAACATAATTACTGGCAAGATAGCAGATGGAATCGAAAAGGGCGGCACTACTGCAGCAGAGACAATCGGTGATGCAGCGGCAGATGGAGCCGTGAAAGAAGTCTTCCCTAAAAAACAGACCTCTTCAAAACCAAGCACGCCACCGCCACCGCCTGCACCCGTAACAAGTGAGCCCACATGCCCGGGATATTAATAAATTGTTTTTCAATGTAACGTTAAAGAAGGAAGGGTTCGATGACGGGAGTATCAGTGCGCAAAACACGCCATTCAAAAAAAACAGCGGATAAATTTAGTCTCAGACACCTGTTTATCGCGCTTGGTTCTCTCTGCCTCCTTACAGGTTGCGGAACCATGGGTAACCCATATTTCATGGGGACGGCCTCGGACGCCATAGTATTCGTGAAGAAGACACAGGGTATTGAAAGCATTGCCGTCATGCCTTTCCAGGCACCAACCGAACTGATAGGCAGCAGTATAGCAGACTCATTCGTAACTGAATTAATGCATTTCGATAATAGAATTGACATGGTAGAGCGAAGTCAGATGGATCAATTTCTGGGAGAATCGGAACTGTCGCTTGCAGGGCTTTCAACATCGCAGGCCATAAAGGTAGGGAAAATGGCAGGTGCCGATGCTGTAGTGTTAGGAACAGTTTCTGAATATGAAATGCGGGCTATAAAATCTAAGACTTACGCCGAAGTCGGCGTAAGTGCTCGTTTGATTGATTGTGAAACAGGCAGGGTTCTTTGGAGCGCCACGTTATCCCGGCGAGCGGATTCCTACAAAGACACTCTTGCATGGCATGCTCAGAAAGTCATTCACGAGCTAATGTCCGGCGTATATCGTGAGTGGCTTAAAAAACGGGAGAAACAATGAGGCCAGCAATAGTGGCGCTACTTTTAATGCTTACAACTTCCGCCATCGCGTCGGAACAGCAATATGACAGCTTATTGCTAAGTGCTTACATCCGTCTATGCACGACGCAAACCACGGAACAGCGAATCCATGCTCTTGGTAAAGACACATCTGCCATGAATGCCTCACAGCTTTCAACCGTAGCCAGTCAATGGAAGCAGGAAAGAATCTCGGAGATCAGGACAGACCTTGTAAAAGCGTATGGAGAATCGGCACCACAGGTATTCTCGGAGTTTGTTGCCGGTTATACCGATGCTGAGAGCAAGAATGATGCCGCTTACCTCGCTGAGCTGTCGGCTCGCATTAGCCCTGAACAAAAAATCACAGGGTACAGTCAGCTGAGAGAACAGATAGCAAAGGATAGTCTGCGCGAATTTTCCGACGTTTGTATAAAGTTAATGGGTAATATCGAAGCATGGATCGAACTTGCTCAAAAAGACACCGTAGTGCCACCGTTACATATCTGGCTGTCGCGAGACAAGCAGGAAGGAAAGCAAAAGCCCGTCAACCGTCTTCGCAATGCAGAGGCTGTAGCGGATATTGACCCTGCTGTTCTCGAAAAGAAAACAGAAAGTGTATTAGCTCAATTTGAGGCCGCTAACGAGAAACGAAACAAAAGTAAACTTGACAGAGCAAAGGCAAGCATGGCGCAACTTGCCACAGAACGCAAGCAGTACGAAGACGCCTATGCCCAGAAAATGCTTTCTGCTGCTAAGGCGGATGCCGAAGGCATGAAGCGGCAGGCCAGGAAGATCGCTGATGCTGAAAAGGAAGCTATCAAACAGCACGAAAACAGTTGGGGTATGAAATTCAAACGAATCATTGGAGCTACCGTGGGGGCTACCGCGGATGTTTTCTTCGGCGGTATAGGAGCGCGGGCTGGAGCAGAGGCAGCAGATCTCATATTCTAAAAAGAAAGAGGCAAATCACTGTGAACAAGGAAATAAAAAGGAAACGAATCAATAACATTGGCATAATGCTTGTCGCCTGTTTAATAATGGCAGGCTGTAGCACTACTGTTCCTGTCGATGTTGGCCTCAACGCGCAGTCCTCATACCAGACAGATGAGAACCATATGGACCCTCCTCGCATCATGTTGCTGATCGAAGAAAACAGTATTGGATCAATTGCAACTGATGAAATTGAAAAGATGGCAATACGGCAATTGATGGCGAAAGGCATTCACGTTATCGGAAAAGACATGGTAAAGGCCAAGAACCAGAAAGACATCGAACTCTTAAAAATGCATCGAGACCAGCAGGGAGCCGCTGCAATAGGACTACAATTTGGAGCCGATATCGTAATCAGTGGTGACGCTGTCAGTAAACCTTCCAACGCCCGGATTGGCGACACTAAACTGCGAACATATCAGGCAACAGTGTCTCTTGTCGCAATTCACACAGACAGCGCCAGGGCAATAGCCAGTGCTTCAGTCACCGAGACGGTCGTAGACATTGAAGATATGTCAGGCGGTGCGAAGGCCCTGCGTGCGTCCGGAGAAAAGGTTCTGGGCGATTTGATTCCTGCGATTATGGATAGATGGTGGAAAGAATCAACAGATAAAGGAAAGACCAGAAGCATTGAAATCACGGTCGGAGGGGTTAGCCAGATGTGGATGGTCCGGGCAATACGAGAGAAGATGAAAAAAGACATAGATGGAATCGATCATGTAACCCAAAGGGACTACATCTCTGGAATGGTAACCTTTTCCATCGACGGCAGCACTTCTTCACAAATGATTGCCGAGGAACTCGTTTTAAACCCTCCTGAAGGAATTCAATTCCAAATTCTCTCAGTTCACCAACACCAAATTGCCATAAAAGCCTCAGCAAAACAGGAATAGATCTGAAACCATATTGCAAAATGTATTTGTCAAACAATCTTTAATTACTGCATAAAGCCATTGTTTTACAATGTCTTATCACACACGCATGCAATTCTTCATGAAATATGCGTGCTAAGCCACGTGGCGATGATAATGCCGAGATCCGCCATGACATGGGATACCACGGGAACAGCAAGTCCTCCGATTTTGTTCATCTGTCGCCACGCGTAAGATGCCGTCATGAGCAGAACAAAACAAAGAATCAGCCATGGAATGGTGAGCAGGGAACGGAGTACCAGTATATGATAGCCGGCAAACATAATATGCGCGATTGGATGGTTTTCACGGAGTGGGGTCCAGTGTATTTGTTCAAGCATGGGATGAATTAGCCCGAAATATGGGATCATGATTATCAATGAAATGTGCGATAAATGATATTGTTCCAGCCATAATGCCAGATTGATGCGCGTCATATAAGGTAAAAGAAAATAAAGTAATGGACCTGCAAGCGCGGCAGGCAAAACCATAAATATGTTTTGAGTAAAAAGCGGCTTTTTTATGTCAGAAAATGAGTTTCGGTTCCATAACAGGATTTGCATGTGATATACAAGGATGGTAAGCCAGCCATTCTTGAGAACAAACCAGAAAATGCCTACAGCAATATATGGTGCCAGCATCTTAACTGTTTTTTTCATTTTGCGTCAGGCAATATTTACCGTTGGCCGTCTGATATTGTTATCCTTTATTTCATTATCAGAAGAGCAAGGTACGGGACAAGGTTGAATATCAAAAAGAATACTTTGAATATACCTATGAACGAATAGATTGCCACGTCGAACGCGGTTCGTGGAATCTGGAACCACTTGCTGTGAATACGGTATATCCAGTCTCTGCCGAAAGTGAGCATAATTGCTGAAAGCATCAACATGGCTCCGTTAATAATTGTGCACCACATGAAAAATCTTTGGACTAATTCGATGTTCATAATGTTTCTCCTTGTGTTTGAGGGTTGTATCCGATTGATTTGCATTTTATATGAAATAAACGCCATGTCAATTAATGACCGCATTGACTGTATATTCAGAAGGATAACGTTCAAGCGGTGTTTCTACGCCTGTTGCAGGAAAATGCATATGATTGTTTACGCTGATGAACTCTGGCAATGCGCAAAACGATTCTGATCAGAGACCGTGCTGTGCAACAGAAAGGCCATTATGATCATTTTTCAGAAAAAGATGCCCTTTAAGACTTGCATGTGAAGCGGCTTTAGAGTAACTTTTATTGCTGTTTATTTTTTAACGAAAAATGAAGTGTAATATAAGTATCGGCGCTATTGTGGCGCGGATTAGAAAGGGGAAGAAGATGACAGAAGAGAAGAAGACTATTTCTACCGCATCGTTAATGACGGAAAACAGGACGTTCCCGCCCGCGCCTGATGTTGTGAACAGGGCTCTCATGAAAAATGATCAGTACGAGAAGATGTATAAAATGTCGATAGATGAGCCTGACCGTTTTTGGCTGGAGCAGGCTAAGTCTCTGCATTGGTTCAAGGAACCCACTGTTGCGTGCAAGTATGATTGGAACACGGAAAAACGTATTATAAAGCATACATGGTTTGAAGATGGGCAGATAAATGTTTCATATAATTGTCTGGATAAGCATCTTGGAACACCACGTGAAAACAAAGTTGCTTTGGTATGGCAGGGCGATGAGATTGATGAGGACAAGTCCATTACATACAAGGAACTTCATCGGGAAGTATGTAAATTCGCGAATATATTGAAGGGTTTAGGCGTAAAGAAGGGCGATCGTGTCTGTATTTATCTTGGAATGGTCATTGAACTGCCTGTTGTGATGCTGGCCTGCGCTCGGATTGGCGCGATTCATTCTGTGGTTTTCGGTGGGTTCAGTGCCGATTCTTTGCGCGACAGGATTAATGATTCCAGCTGTAAGATTCTCATTACCGCCAACGCGTCCATGCGTGCCGGCAAGTCCGTGCTGTTAAAGAGTATTGCCGATGAAGCTTTGTCGGAATGTCCATCCATAGAGAAGGTGATAGTTGTTAAGCGGAATGATGATGCCTGCGACATGAAAGCCGGTCGTGACGTATGGTATCATGAAGTGATGGTGGATGCGTCGGATAAATGCGATGCTGAGCCATTAAACGCTGAGGATCCGTTGTTCATTCTTTATACATCAGGTTCAACCGGCAAGCCGAAGGGCGTTGTTCATACAACAGGCGGTTATTTGTTGTATGTATCAATGACACATAAGTACATTTTTGATTTGCATGAAGATGATGTGTACTTTTGTGCGGCTGATATTGGATGGGTGACTGGACACAGTTATATAGTTTATGGGCCGCTTGCTAACGGCGCCACAAGCTTAATGTTCGAGAGCACTCCTCTCTATCCTGACGCGGGCAGGTATTGGCAGGTTATAGATAAATTCAAAGTAACTCAATTCTATACAGCGCCAACCGCTATTCGCGCGTTGATTCGGCAGGGAAATGAATGGCCTGCCAAGTACAAGCTGGATACATTGAAAGTCCTCGGCAGTGTGGGTGAGCCAATTAATCCTGAAGCATGGATGTGGTATTACAACATGATTGGGAAAGGCAAGGTGCCCATTGTTGATACATGGTGGCAGACGGAGACGGGCGGCATTCTGATTACACCATTGCCTGGCGCTCATACGCTGAAACCGGGCAGTGCGTCCAAACCGTTCTTCGGCGTGGAACCCACTGTATTGCGTGATGATGGAGTTGAATGTGATCGGAATGAAGGCGGTAAGCTCTGCATCAATAAACCTTGGCCGGCCATGATGCGAACAATGTGGGGCGATCACGACAGGTTTGTTGATACTTATTTCACAATGTATAATAATATCTATTTTACCGGTGACGGATGCCGTATAGACCTTGATGGCGACTACTGGCTGATGGGCCGTGTTGATGATGTGGTTAATGTGTCAGGTCATCGTATCGGAACAGCGGAAGTGGAAAGCGCTCTTGTGAGTCATGAAAAAGTGGCGGAGGCGGCAGTTGCTCCCATGCCCCATGATATAAAAGGGCAGGGACTGTATGCGTTTGTTACGGTGGTTGATGGAGTGGAGCCGTCGGACGATCTACGCAAGGAATTGATCAAACATGTGCGTAAGGAAATTGGTCCGATTGCAACGCCGGATAAAATTCAATTTTCTTCAGCATTGCCGAAGACGCGATCCGGTAAAATCATGAGAAGAATTCTCAGAAAGATAGCCGAGAATGCCGTGGATCAAATTGGTGATACTACGACACTGGCGGATCCTCATGTTGTGGAGGAACTTGTACAGGGCAGGCAATAAACTTGCATTATTGACAGGGTTAAATAATGAAATGAAACATAGCCTGGCGTGGAGTTCTGCGCCAGGCTGGTTTCTTTAAGGAAGGGGAATCAAAGTGAACAAGGAATGCTGTGGGTGTGGTTGCGAGAATATCAAGAATAAAGGATGGATTGTTACATTGGCTGGAGTGGGTATAAACCTCGCTTTGGGCGTTTTGTATAGTTGGAGTGTTATTAGCGGCGCTATTGAAAAGGCTGGCTGGGGCTGGACCGCATTTCAAAGGAGCTTGCCGTATTCTGTTGCGTGTCTGTGCTTTTGCCTCATTATGATTCCGGCCGGCAGGATGCAGGATAAGCTGACTCCGCGGCTGGTTGCCACAATTGGCGGAATACTCGTTGGTATTGGTATGATATTTGCCAGTTTTACCACATCGGTGATCGGGTATGTTGTAGGGTTTGGATTGCTGGCTGGGGCCGGCATAGGGTTTGGTTACGCTTCTGCTACACCACCGGCGGTGAAGTGGTTCCCGGCGGCGAAAACGGGTATGATCGCTGGACTCGTGGTTTCCGGATTCGGGTTGGCCTCTGTTTATACAGCTCCTCTTTGCAGATGGCTGGCGGCAACGTATGGGCTTAAATTCATGATGATGTCGCTGGGTATAGGCTTTCTGGTGATCGTGGCGTTTTTGGCGCAATTCCTAGTCACACCACCCAAGGGATATGTGGTTCCTGGTACAAAGGCATCGGCAACAGTAGCGCCGGGCACAGCGAGGAAGAAGGAAGAATTCCTGCCCAGTGAGATGCTGAAGACATGGCAGTTTTACATACTTTGGTTCATGTACGCGTGCGGAGCTGGCGCAGGCCTGATGATCATATCTGTTGCTCAGAAGATTAACAGCGGCGCCGGGGTAGGGGTATTGGCTGTTGTGGCATTGGCTGTTGGCAACGGGGCTGGCCGGATTATTGCCGGCAGTGTTTCCGACAAACTTGGTCGACTCAGGACGCTGTTTCTGTTCTTTGTATTACAGGCGTTGGCGATTTTTACTTTGTCTGTAGTGAGCGCAAAGGCGGTTCCGATTGCATGGGTCTTGGTTGTGGTGTCAACGCTTGTTGGCGCTAATTATGGTTCCAATCTGGCGTTGTTTCCGTCGATAACCAAAGATTATTATGGGTTGAAAAATTTCGGCATGAATTATGGGTTTGTTTTTACTGCATGGGGTATTGGCGGTTTTGTTCTGGCACAGTTTGCAGGTAAGGTGTATGACAGAACAAAGAGCTTTAATTTCGCGTTCTATTGCTCAATAGCACTGTTATTGATGGCAGGTGTTATGACCTTTGTCGTCAAGGCTCCGCATCATATGGAAACGGAACCGGCATGATCTGAAGGGTAGAATTATTCCCATTCTATGGTGGCGGGCGGTTTTGAACTGATGTCGTAAACGACACGATTAATGCCGCGCACTTCATTGATTATCCGGTTGGATATTTTGCCGAGTGTTTCGTATGGGATTCTGCTCCAATCGGCCGTCATGCCGTCAACGCTTTCCACTATGCGTAGCACGACAGTGTTTTCGTATGTACGATTGTCACCCATTACGCCGACGCTCTGGACGGGCAGAAGAATGCAGAATGATTGCCATATATTCTTGTAATCCGGTATGGTTTTGATTTCCTCCTGGACGCGCAGATCGGCCTGCTGCAGGAGCCTGATTCGTTTTTCGGTTACCTCGCCGATAATTCGCACGGCGAGACCAGGGCCTGGAAACGGCTGTCTATCCAGAATAAAATCGGGCATGTTTAATTCACGGCCTAGTGCGCGTACTTCATCTTTGAATAATTCGCGAACAGGTTCAATCAGTTTGAATTTAAGATCAGCGGGCAAGCCACCAACGTTATGGTGGCTTTTTATTGTCGATGAAGGGCCTCCTATTGGAGAACGACTTTCTATTACATCAGGATACAGCGTGCCTTGAGCAAGATATTTGGTGTGGCCTAGTTTGCGGGCCTCTTCGGAGAATACTTCTATGAAGGTGCTTCCGATAATCTTTCGTTTTTGTTCCGGTTCAGTTACGTTTTTCAGTTTATTTATAAACAGATCCTGGGCATGCACAACATGCAGGTCAAGACCAAAGGCCTGCGCGAAATCATATTCCACCTGTTTGGCTTCATCATGGCGCAGTAGTCCGTTGTCCACGAATATGCAATGAAGCTGATCGCCGATTGCCTTGTTAAGCAGTACAGCCACAACAGAAGAGTCAACTCCACCGCTCAAGCCGAGTACGACATGATCTTTACCTGCTATGTCACGTATGGATTGGACGCTCTCTGTAATGAATTTTGCCATTTCCCAGTCTGCGGTGCAGTTGCAGACATCAAAAACAAAGTGCTTAAGAATTTGTGTTCCATGTGCGGTGTGTACGACTTCCGGATGAAATTGAAGGCCGTAAAAGCGTTTTACGTCATTTCCCATGGCGGCAATTGGACAGGTTTCTGTTTCTGCCAGTATGTCGAATCCATCAGGCATTTGTTTTACCTGATCACCGTGACTCATCCAGACTTTAAGTTCGGGGTCAAGGCCGGAAAAGAGGGGCTGTTTCTTGACTATCTTGATTTTGGCTTGGCCATACTCGCGTTCTTTGCCCGGCTTAACCGTGCCGCCCAGAAGCTTGGCTGTCATTTGCATTCCATAACAAATGCCCAGTATCGGAATACCAATATTGTATAATGCGGGATCGCAGAGCGGCGCGTTGTTTTCGAATACGCTTGCCGGGCCGCCTGAGAGTATGATTCCTGATGGATTGCGTTTGGCCAGGACATCGGCGTTGGTATTGAAGTCGAGTATTTCGGAATATACATGTTGTTCTCGAATACGCCTTGCAATCAGTTGGCTGTATTGCGAGCCGAAGTCAAGCACTGCTATCCAGTTATGTTCCTTCATAAAAGGCAACCCGATCTTTAAAGTGAAACGATAACGATATCAATATGTGGATATCGATTCAACTGCAATATGGGAAAAAACGCGTTAGTGAAATATTCATGTTAAGCGGGCAGGTCTGTTTTATCTGTGGGTATACCTGGTATTTCAGGCAGGAATTGTCTTGCCCATTCTGTGCCTTGCCGTTTACAGGCAAGGTATGTGTCTATAAGGCTGATGAAGTAAATGATGATCGAAATAATGAAGAAAATAACGAGCTTCATTAAAGGCAGGTCCGGAGCGGTATCAGAAGTACCCTTCATGGGTAGACTATAGAAAATAAAAATGATCTTGAATCCGAAGACGCAGACGGCTCCGAAACATGAGAGAAAAAGAACGGCGAAAATGAGAGCGGGCATGAACCTCTTTTGCATCAGCTGGCCTGCGCCGGGCATAACAAGGGCCGAAAGGATAATAGGTGCTGAATTGGGTTTATTTGTTCCGCGGTTATCCGTTCTCATTGGCTGTTTTTCTCCTGTTGTGCCATATAATGCTGTCTGATCTTGATGAAGAAGGCGTCATATTTGCCGGATTTATAATCTGGGTAAGTCCATTCGAACGATTTTAATCCGTCTTTCTTGAAATTGAGTGTTATTTCCGCGTATATGCCCTGTCCGATGTATATTCTATGCGCGAAATTTTTCGTTGTTGCCAGCACTAGTTTTGCGGCAGTGACATAACCGGGATCGATGTTTGCGCATCGTTTTTCGACATTACTGGATAGTTTATCTTCTATTTCGTTTGTCTGTATTTTGATCAGGGCCAGATTGGCCGGATCAACGAGGTTAGCGAATGAGACGAAGATGCGGAGCAGGTTGCCGCCCATAACGCCTTCGTAATATGTTGTAAAGTTGAACGGCATAATCTCGCTTTCGGTATCTATCGGGCCGAACAGGGCGGTTAACTCTTCATTAATCTTTTTTATGACATGTTCTTTTGGTGCTATGATGCCGCAGAACAGTTTAACGTGTGCTGGTTTGTTGATCTGGCCCATTATTTGTTCCCCCTGATGTTTTCGGCGCATGCTTTTACGCATACACCACAGATATGCTGGCCTATGAACGGGATTCGTGTGAATTCGCATAGTTTGGCATAACACGCGTTTAGTTCAAAAGAGGATGGCTCTTCCTTGATTGCGTTGGCAGGGCATGCGGATATACAGGCGCGGCATGATCCGCAATTATCATGTATGGGCGTATCGGGTTCGAGCGAAAGATCTGTCAAAACGGAAACATAACGCAGTTGCGCACCGTATCGCGGATGGACGAGCAGGTTGTTTCTTCCGATGAAGCCCAGACCAGCTTGATATCCAAGGAGTTTGTGGGATATATGCCCGGTCATTGGCGCGCGGTTAATGATCTGAGACGCTGGTATGGCAAGAGCGCGGCAGTTCAACGACTGTAGTTTTTCGGCGATCAGGAATGCAATACGATCCAACTGATAGTTTGTCTGGCGATAGTTGTGGAAGTAGAGCGGGGTTGGCTGATTTGTTATAGTCTCCAGCGCGGTCCTTTGGAGTCGGACTCCGCATACGATGGCACGTGAGTAGTCGCCTTGTACATGGTCGAGCAGATGCGGGTAATCTTTTTTCAGAGCATTCAAGTCGGCTACTCCGAAAACACCGCCGCCGTTTTCATTGTTTAATGTTTCCAGTGTGTTGCGAATATCAGTGTAGTTATTCATGGTTCATATTACATGGTAATGGAAGATATTGCGTTTTACCGTTTCTAATATTATTTCAATTTCCGAATCCACGGTGTTTCTTTGGCCGGCATGCGAGATGAAAGCCCGGTCTTTCAGTCCGCCCGGCCATTCTGTGCTTTCAAACATTACGCCGCCAAGACCGATTGTTATGTCGTCATTTGGATTATTGCCGCAGAATATGCTCCATGCCAGGGCCCATGCTCTGGCGGTATTGTCGACATTATATCCACCGCCGCCCGTGGCGAGAATAGGTTTTTTAAAAGCCATTATAATTGGAATGATTTCCGCGTATGCGTTGTTGGTGAGGTGTAAATGGGCCAGTGGATCGCCTGTCAGCGTGTCCATGCCTAGTTCCAGTACGATGGCATCCGGATTATATGCGTTGATTAAAGGTGAGACTATGGTTTTGAATACGTGAATATATGCCTCATCGTATGTTCCGACAGGAAGCGGCACGTTTACGCTGAACCCTTTTCCAGCCCCAGCTCCTGTTTCATTCTCAAATCCCGTGCCGGGAAACAGCGTTTTGCCGCTTTCGTGCAGAGATATTGTCATTATATCCGAGCGTTCGTAAAATGCTTCCTGTACGCCATCGCAGTGATGGACGTCCAGATCTATAAAAAGCGTTTTCATTCCAGCTTTGGCCAATGACATGCAGGCGAGTACAATATCGTTTATGTAGCAGAAGCCCGAAGCCATTGATGGATGCGCGTGGTGATAACCGCCTGAAGGATTGAATGCTATTTCATTTTTACCTGATGCTATCAGGTCCGCTCCGGTTAACGTTGCGCCTGTGGCGAGGGTGGGGTATGTATACATATCAGGAAAAACGGGGCAGTCCGGTGTGCCGAGCCCCATCAGGAATCCATCTGCGTCAAGGTGGCCGCTGGCGGCGGATTGAAGCGCATCAAGATACCGTGTTGTATGGAATTGTTCGAGCGTTTTTCTGTTTACCGGCTCTGGCGGGTATTCGGTTCCGTTCTTGTTGTTGAGCAGGTTCATGGATGCCAGGATCTTACGGGTTTTGCCTGCGCGTGAGGTGTTAAATGGACATTCTGGAGGATAGTGGACATTATCCAGCTCCGGGCTGTGCATGAAGACGCATTTAGTCTGTGTTGCTGACATAATTATTCTTATATTTGGACTTTAGGTTGATCTTATCAATAAAATCTGGCCAATAATAGTGAATTCACAGCATTTATCCATGATTGATTGTAACGCCTGTGCGGGGACAGCAAGACCATAACGCGTCTGGCAGACTGGTTTTGTTTATTTGAGCGGGCGCGTAGGCGATCAATGAAATGATGTGGCATTTGCTCCAGAACAGCAATCATGGCGTCAAAAATATCGAGTGGTTCCTCGTAGACCGGGCAGAGCACGAACTGCCATAGTATATCCGGTTCGTTTATTACGGCCGTTTTGATTACATCGAGCAATCGTGGCATGGAGCTAAAGAAGTCGTTATCTTTAATCAGTAAGGCTCTGCGATTGTGTTTGCCTGGTATCTCTTTTTGCGTTTTATGAAGTTGAAGAACGATACGTTCCTCGAACAGGTCGGGCAGGCTGGAGCCTATAAAACGGCGAGTCGGATTATCGAGGCGGCATCCTGTTTCCTTTTCCAGAATGATTTCAGCACGCGCGAAGTCGTTTTCCGTCATGGATCTTGTTTTTGTAACTCGGTAAGGGGGGTATGTTTGCGCGGTGAGACGTAGTTGGTGTTTCTGAGAGCGCAAAACGGTTCCGGGCAACAGCAACGTGTGTAGAAGCTGTATACGAGCATGTCTTTGTTTATTAGCCCATTTTATGGCGCTGCCGATGTCGAAGATGGTTTGACCGGGCAGGCCGCACATTATATCTATTGTGAGTTTAATTGGATATTTGCCTAGCAGATTTACGGCGTGTTTCAAGCGTCTTAAATTTACCTGTCGATTCACTGAGCGCAGGACAGATGGATTAACGCTTTGGAGTCCTAATTCCAATTCAGTGAAATTGGCCTGATGGAGCAGGCGTGCCTGTTCCGCCGTTACTGTATCGGGGCGAAGTTCAGCAAAGAAAGAAAGTTTGCGTTTAGTATTGATCCTTGACAGTAACCGCAGTAGTTGGGTGAATTGCGGATTTGCGTTAAGAGTAGGGTCGATAAAGCGAAATTCCTTTATTCCTTTCTTATGCAAATGATGTATGCGGCGGGCGGTGTTGTTTGCAGGTATCCATGAGAAATCGGATCGATGCATGTTGTAACAGCAGAATGCGCATTTCATTGGACAGCCGCGTGATGTTTCTATATATGCAGGATTTAGGTTTTTGGTCGATTCCTGTAAGTGCGGTGGTGGCAGTAATTTGTCGACAGGAAGTAAGGGCGGTCTGTTTGTTCCATATTTGATATTGTTTCCCTTTCGCCATGCCACATTAGTGAAATTTGTCCGTGTATTGGTTCTGATGGCGCGCAGTATATGCGGGAAAACAGATTCTCCTTCACCGATCACTGCTGTGTCTATGATGTCTGTTTTGAAAAGAAATGGATGATTACGGGCGACCTCCGGTCCGCCTGCAATTACACGTAAACGCGGATTGGCTTTTTTGATTGGTTCCAGTATGCGCAGGGATCGTTCCACGTTCCACACGTACAGCGTGACGCAGATTATGTCGGGTTGTTTTTTGAGTATGGATTGAATCAAATTCGCATTATCCATGTTGTTTACCGTCGGCGGAAGGACGGAAAACATAAAGAATTCAGATTCATGGGCACGTTTTGCTGCGTATCGCAGATAATTTGCCGCTAACATTGGATTTTCCGACATATCGGCTGGATCGTTGTCGGTTTGCGGCAGTTGTATGAATAGAATTGTCCGGCGTTCTGATTTCATTTACGTGGCGGCTGTAATCCTGAGGGAATTTTGGAAATGTTCAGTGTCGTGATCCTTGTCTTCCGGTTAATACAGAATACATTTCAACTGCTGTTGTGCAGGTAAGAAGAGATTCTCTTCCTTCTTCATCAAGTATCTGGCTTATAGTTGACAGAAACTCAACATGCGGGCCCGAAGTTGTCTTGGGTGACAGTATAAGAACGAAGATGGAGGAGGGTAGGCCATCCATTGAGTTGAAGTCTACACCTTCCTTTTTCAGACCGATGGCACATACAAGACTGGTGACGGCATCTGTTTTCGCGTGAGGCAATGCGATTCCGTACTGCATTCCGGTTGACATCGTGTTTTCCCTTAACCAGACTGCCTTGCTTGCAGATTTGACGTCTTTTACCATTTTGGCTTTATCTAAAATTGAAAGAAGTTCTTCTATTATTTCTTTTTTGTTATTGCCTTTCAGGTATGGCGTCAAGTTTTTGATCGAAATGAGTCTGGCCAGCGATTTTCTTGCCTTGGCCGTGATCGTGTTCTTTTGGAGTTTGAGCGCTATGGCGCTGGAGTCTATGGGTTTCTTAAGTTCTTCGAGCGCTATTTCGAGCTCAGCGATTATTTCGTACATTGCCGTATTGACGAAAGTGACGTGCGATTCATCGCACTGGAAGATGATGTCATTGTCTGTGCGCCTGAAATTTATGATAGTACTGTCTTTACGCAATTGATAAATGTGATCAGTACGGCTGAGAACGTGTGTAAAAAAGTCTTCAGATTGGAACGATTCCAGCAGTTTATTGACGAGAAGAACGGTTACTTCTTCGGACGGGAAGCTGAACCGCAGTTCGGTGTTCGCGTTCTTGACACGATGTCGGAGACCGCTTTTACTGCTTTTAAACATGGCTACAAGCAAGGGCGGCGCGGCAAGCGTTGTCAGCAGTGTCATCATGATACTGACTCCGAAGATTTCCTTGGTAAGAATACCGGCGGCCAATCCAATTCCCGCTATGATCAGCGCTACTTCTCCGCGCGGAAGCATGCCAACCCCGATACGCAACGCGCCGCGTGTATTGAAATTGCAGAAAAGCATGGGTAAACCACAGCCGATAATCTTGGCAATGATGGCGCCGGCCGTGTAAATTGTCCCGAACATAATAACATTCCTGGACGCGAGCATTCGTACATCTACAAGCATTCCCATGACGACGAAGAATATAGGGACAAGGAATGACGCTACAGGCTGGAGTTTTTCCCGGATGACATGATTGATGTCTGTGCGGGACAAAGAGAGGCCCATTATGTAGGCTCCAACTATCATTGCCAGTCCGGCCTCTTCAAATAAACCGGCCAGAATAAGGCTGAGCGCCAGTGCCATTACAGCTATAGTTGATCGATCTCGGAACAATTTCAGCAGCAGGCCTATCTTCTGGGCTGCCATGATACCTATTATGGTTGCTATAAGCCAGATGCCAATGGCTTTGGCGGAGATGAGTCCGATATGACCCCAGTCAATTAAGCCCGAGGAGGAAGCGGCGATAATACCCAGTGAGACGGCAAGTATGATAATGCCTATAACATCGTCTATAACGGCACCGGCCAGTATTGTGATTCCCTCCGGTGAATCAAGTTTGTGTTTTTCGGACAATATTCGCGCTGATATGCCTACTGATGTCGCGGTTGATATTGTGCCAAGGAAAAGCGCCGGCGCGGACAGGAATCCGACAGGATGTTGAAAAAGCATACTGGAAAATAATACAGCGGAAAGATCTCCAATAACAAATGATACCAGGGCTCCGCCTATCCCGACAAGTGAGCCGGCAAGAGAGTAACGCATGAATAATTTAATATCCGTTTCCAATCCGACGGTAAAAAGCAGTACAATGGCGGCAATACTGCAGAACCCATAAAGCTCCGGTGATACAGGGAAACTGCCGTTAAGCGGGAACAGGCCTTCAGGCAGACCCGGCAGTGGCAGACAACCCATCACGTATGGGCCTATCAATATGCCGGCCGCTATTTCTCCAATGACTCCGGGAATTTTGATTTTTTCAAAAATTATGCTGACAAGTTTACCCGCCAGCAGGATAGAGCCGAGCTGGAAAGCCAGAATCATCATACGATGAGTCATGGATGGTTCATGCGTCTCTCCGTTATTGGCCAGCACTGTGATTGCGGCAAGACAGAGCAGGATAGTGGTTATTGTTTTTTTGAAAGTTCCGGTCCCTTTATATTTCATTTCCCAACACCTCGTTTTATACCCATCGATTTATATAAGATCGTATTTTACCAGTAGCTTTTACCATAACCAATGGTTTCGTGGTCAATTCTGCCAGTATTTCCGGGGTTGAATGATGCAGGATATCATGCACTTTCGGGTTTTGTGTGGCTCCGATTATAATAAGATCAGAGGATTCCGATTCTTTAATTATGGCGTTGATGACATTCCTGGCTGGAACTATTCGTATTGCCAGTTGTTCGTCTGAGACAGGAATACGTTCTCGGTTCTGCATGACAAAATTGCCGATGTCGAAACTCCTTTTACCCGTACTGACATTCAGGACGGTAATTTTCCCATGGGTCGTTTCAGCAATCATACCAGCGGTTTCAAGCGCTAGCGCCGAATTCTGGCCGCCGTTGATAGGGACAAGGATGTTTTTGAAATTGCCTTGTCCGTAATCGCGTACAACCATAACGTTGCATGGTGATTTGTCCAGAATGGCATTACTGGTACTGCCTATGCGGAATTTATGCATGGTTTCACCGCCATGCCATCCCATTACAAGCATATCGATATTTTTCTGCCGCACAGCGCTTATAATGCCGCGCGCAAAACTGCGGCAATACCAGAATGTGGTATTAACCTTGAAGCGAGGCATTAAATATAACATCATTTCTCCAATGGCTTCCTTGCCTTTACCTGCATATAATATGGCATCGCTCAGCGGTACCTGTTCGGGTACCGGCACCATGTGGATTATTTCTACGGAAGCGTTTTTGGCATGACATACAGCATTGGTGTTTCGTATAAGGCCCAACGCGTTGTCAGGATTGGCAACTGCTACCATGATTCGGAATTCTCCTTTTTTCTGATGGGGCGCCTGTTCATCTTCAAGGACCAGAATTTCTTCACGGATTGGTGTGACTCTTGATTTGGAATAGCATTGGTAAATTACGAGGCCGGCAATAATCCATGAAGGAGCAATAATCCATGCAGTTTTGCTCATATGACCCAGGTTGGCCGCAAGAAGCACCTGGCTGATAATGGCTATTATGGGGATCCATGGGAACAGGGGCATCATATAGCCATATGTAAGTTCATCGCGCATGCTGGTACGGATTTTTATAAGACACGCGTTTACAAGAAGAAACAGAAAAAGAAACATGATACTCGCGCTTGATGCTACATGTATTATCGGCAGGCAGGTCGCCATGATGATTATAACTATGCCGGTAAAAGCGAGTGCAACTGATGGGGTGCGGTGCTTTGGTGAAATTTTTGCAAAAAACAAGGGTAGCATATTGTCCCGACCCATCGCGTAAGAAACGCGTGTGGCGGAAAAAATCGTCGCGTTCAACGCGGAGGTGGAGGCGAAAATAACGGCCAATGTGAGCACAAGATTGCCGCATGGCATGAGTGAGGCAAGTGCCTCTCCAAATCCACGTGGGCCGTGCTTTCCTATCCATTCCCATGGCTGTAAACCGTTTAACTGCGGCGATCCGAGTTTAATGGCAACCACGGTGGCAAATGAAACGCCAATATATAATACCGTCACAATCACGATCGAATAAATCATCGCGAGCGGCAGGTTCCGGCGCGGGTTGATAACTTCATCGCCGGCTTGCGCGATAACCTCGTATCCTTCAAACGCGACATAAGTGAAACCCATTGTTACAAGCAGTTTCGACCAGCCGTTTGGCAGGAATGGCGTGAAATTTGCAAGGCGGCCCGGATCAAGTATTGTGACAATAACACCCGTAATAGCTATGATGCCCAGTATTACGCATTGTCCTAATGTAAAAAATGAACCGATATTGCTTGTTTCAGATGCGCCTCTGAAGTTGGTGTAAATGAATAACAGGGAAATCAGAACAGCTGTAATTTTTTCGGCAGATCCTGTTGAAACAGGAACCAGGTCCATTAAGCCCAATTGAGTGAAATATCGGACTACATATATTGCGAAAGTCAACGCATACAGACTGCCGGCAATGGTTGACGCAAACCATTCGAACCAGCCGGCCAGGAAACTTACGTTTCTGCCGAATCCTATGCGAGCGAAGTTGTAAGCGCCGCCGGCCTTTGGAATAGCCGAACACAGTTCCGCGTAAGCCATCGCGGTAAACATGGCGAATATTCCATTTAACGCGAATGTCAGTATGAGGCCGCCTGGACCAGCTATGCCGATACAATTACCCACTCCGATAAAAACGCCGGCACCAATCATCATACCGACCCCCATCATTGTAATCTGGAACAGGGAGAGATCTCGTGAAAGTTCCGAAGAAATATCATGTGTTTCTTTATTCATACTTTTGCCAGGGGCAGTCTTGACGCATTTCCGTTAGAGCGTGTTTGGTGGAGTGAATTAGCCTTTCGCCTGTGCAGTAGACCTTTTCTGAGATTCCGGCAGGTTATCTATTCAGGCTTTTCAGTTCATAGGCATAAATTAATTGTTTAAATCAGATGTTTCCTTTTGATGATTCCACGGCATGCGAATCTGTGACCCATTCTTAAAATATGATGCGCGTATGCGCCGTCCAGCGATAAAAGCCTTTATCAGTACCGTTTTTACTTGCTGGGAATATCCAATGTCGGGCATGATGATACTCTGTTTAATGGGTAGGTCAAGTAAATTGACTGGGCTGATTTAGGGACTTATGAGGGCGCCAGTGTCATGATATCAAGGGATCTTGTGATTGTTAACGAGAAGGGGATGCATGTCAGACCTGCCTCCCTTCTTATCAAGAGTGTCTCGTTGTTTGACTCGGAAGTAACGTTCAGCAAGGATGGCAAAACTGTGCCCGGTACGGATGTTATAGGGCTGTTGTCGCTTGAGGCGTTAATGGGGTCAACTATTACAGTTACGGCTTCCGGCCCGGATGAGAAAGCGGCCGTGGAAGAAATAGCGCGCGTTATTGCCAACGATTTCGATTTTGATTAAAATCAGAGAATGTTTCTGACAGGATAACAGGATTGACAAGATGAAGAGATGTTTATGAAATACGGAACAAAACAATAGTTTTGAGTTCCCGATTTCATAAACGGTTGTCTTGATGGGCGGATGAGTATCCAATTGGTGAAGGTCCTTGTCCAGTGTTACTTTTTCACCACTGAGCTCACGAAAATACTGAGAATACAGGAAATCAGAGATTGCATCAAATCCACCATTGCCGGTTGTGATCCCGGATTTGATGCAATGTTGTCATGAAGGAGAACTGAAAGAGCGTCTCCTTATTCTCCAAATACAGGTTGTTGATTTAATTTTGAAACACCTGTTTTTAAATTAAATCAACTCTCCTCTCCGAATCTCCGCCTGCCACGCCGAAGCTAACGTAGGCGGGTGCCTTCGTGTACTCCGTGGTAAAAATCTTTTCCCTTCCTCCCGCGGCCGCCGGCCGTTACCGTGCGCCCATCAAACTGCCTTTTTCGAAGAAGTATTTGAGTGTGTCATGTTCTACTTCCGGCGGAATCGAATGATCGGAATGCACGATATAACCTGTGCCCGTTTGCAGTACCGGCTTTATTCTTCTTTCAAGTTCTTCGTCTATTTGTTTGCGGTCATTAGACGCTATGACCCGAATATCTATGCCTCCGCAGAAAGCTATTTTATTGCCGAACTTTCTGGCCAGTCGGCCCAGATCCATGCCGGCCTTTACTTCCATGGCCTGCAGGCAATCCATTCCGGCTTCAATCAGGCCGGGTACCAGCGGCTCAACAAATCCGCAGGAATGCACCATGACCTTGCATCCTTTGCTGTGCGCGAAATCGAATAGTTTCTTATGGCCTGGCTGAATTATCTCCTGATACATTGCCGGCGACATGAACGGCTTTTCCTTGAACCCCATATCTTCATATGCCCAGAAGAAATCAGGAGCCCCTTCTTCGCTGAATAGAATTTCCAGATGATTTATCGTAAGATCAGTATAGGTCATTACCATGTCTTTGACCCAATCCGGATCCAGTGCCATGCCCATAAGCATGTATTCATGACCGCATAGCGGATGCATTTGTTCGAAAGCGGCTACTCCGCTCCAGCAGAAAGCTCTATTTTCATCAGCCGCTTTTTTCTTTGTTTCACGGTAACTTTCGAACGATATGCGGCGCCGGTCGATTTTAGTCAAATATGGTTTTGCGAATTCTTCCCATTTGGTTCGGTCCTGAACAATGAAGTCAACATGTTCCGGGGTGCCGGAATGTTCCTTCCACCAGCGCAATTTCGCTCCGTTACCGTTTAGTACGAGTTTTGTTTCTTCCGTTTCTTCTATAATCTTTTCTTCGAAGTCAAGGTCGGCAACGCAGTTCAGCCAGCCGCCACCGCGGATGCTGGTGTCAAAATGGATGGTGTAGTCTTCATCTTTCTGCATCAGTCCTTGTTCTTCATACTTTTGTCTTGTTTCACCCCAGATGCCGTCTGTCCACGCGAATCTGTCTACGGGTTTCCTGTTTAATGCGTTCAGGACGCGTTCTTTATGAGTCATCTTGTCCGGCATGGATGTACCCCTTTCTTTTGTATTTTTCTATCCTATGGATATGCTTATAAAGGGTGGCCGGTGTTATTGTCAAGCCGACTGGTGATATATGTCTTGTTTGTTGGGGCTGGTCCCGGGAGGAGGGCGATGGCAGGCAAAATGGGGAAGGGGAGGAAGTGTTTCTGACAGGATTGACGGGATGGACAAGATCGGGAGATACATGGTAATCTTAAAGAACGACAGGAAGAATGATTATGGAGCGGGATGTGGACAGGTTGGCAAATCTTTATAAAACTGCAAATGGCGCCAAGCGGGCGCTTGTCCTGATTTACGGTAATCCTGATCCAGACGCGCTGGCAAGCGCCTGGGCGTTGCGGGAAATACTTAAGGCCAGAAATGTGCCGCTTGAGATAGAATATACCGGTGAAATTGGTCGGTTGGAAAACGAATCCATGATAAAGAACCTGCATATTCCCGTGACTAAAATGGATCAGGAATCAGTTCGTAAAGCGGATTTGATTGCCCTTGTGGATGCTCAGCCTTCATTCTTCAGGGATTTTACTTTGCCGCGTTGCGATATAGTTGTTGATCATCATCCGTTCAGGCTGACGGAGCCGGTGGCACATACCGATATAAGAACACATTGCCTGGCCACGGCGTCAATGTTGACCGAATATGTGCGTAAAGCGAATGTGCGCGTTTCTCGGACGTTGGCGACGGCATTGTATTACGCGATAGATGCGGACAGCAGGCACAGGAACAGCGCGCCGTCAAACACCGACAGGGAAGCTCTGGATTTTCTTATAGGTCGAGTCAGCTGGCACCTGTTGAGGCGGATAGAGTTTTCGTCCTATTCATTGGCTAGGCTGGACTATTTTTCTATAGCACTGGTAGGTCTCCGATACGCCAGGAACGTTCTTTACAGCAACATTGGCTCTGTACCTTCATCAGATGTGTGCGTGCAGATAGCCGATTTTCTGATGCGTGTTAAAGAAGCTAATTGGGCGCTGGTTTGCGGCGCTGTTGGGCGTAAACTTGTTATTGTGTTTCGTTGTGATGGCCAGAAGAAACACGCAGGCA
>JAQBFJ010000077.1:0-17593 GCA_032123435.1 Verrucomicrobiota bacterium | reverse complement strand
GGGTACGGGCCGAAACAAACGGCATGGGTGTCTTCTTCGACTTCCGTGAACCTGCAGGGAGTGTCGTCGCAAGAGATGCAGGAACAAGTATCAAAGGAACTAGGTATAGCATGGCCCTGATCGACTCTCAATTTGAGCATGTTACAAAGAAAGACATTGATGCGTTTTTGGACGCATTCTTGGAGGCACAATGAATACAATTCCAATGAGACAGTTCGGCTCTACACTGACCGACAGAGCAGATGGAAAGAAGGCTTTTCAGGAGATTCTCCGCAGAACTGCGCTCCCTGTATCTCTCGACTTCAGCGGTGTGGTTTCGCTCGGGTCGTCGTTCGGGGACGAAGTCATACTTGCGGTCGCAGAAAGGCAAAGCAACACGATCACAGTTCTACATGCAAACAAAGTCATCCAGAATGCCATCAGGAGAAGTGTCGAAGATAGCCCTGTTACCGTTTTCTTCACCGATTAGGCGCCCCCCGTCCTCTGACGCTGAAGGAAGGCGGAGACGGGCACCCATAAAGCCATGAAACCACGTTTGCCCACAATCCGCCCATCGACGTGTCCTTTGGAGCAGAATGACTGACTGGGAGCACAGCGTGTTGCTTTGCTCCAAGTAACACACTGACATGCGAGAAAAGAAAGGAAGGGCAGTAAAATCAGGTGTGGATGAGTTTTTTGACCATGCGCGGTCGGCAATCCAATCATGTCGGCTATTCCCGGATAAGCGCCATGGCAATATTCACGTAGTCCATACTTGTGTGGAGAGCGCCTATGGCTTTCTTGTTTTTGAGCTCACCATCCTTGAAGAAGAAACAGCCTGGTTTCATCTTATTCTCCTTCAGGTATGCGGCCAATTCCGACGTCTTTGTCGATCCACCAATATTGGTCCAGCAAATCGCGGTTCCGGCCCTGCTGAACGCTGGCGTGATACGGGGCAGAATCTCGTTATCGAATGTCTTGCGAACATGCTCCTCGTTGCCGGCCTTGACGACAAAAAGCATAACGCTGCTCTGCTGCGACAGGCTCTTAACTTCTGACAACGAGCTGATCACTTTGTATTCTAGCGCACATTATTCGTGAAGGATCTACTGTAGCGTTTATCTTACACCACCTCAATGACTTGCCTCGGAACCCGGTTTCGACGTGTCTCGACACGCCTTCATCCGGATTCCTTCTCCAAGCCCTTGATCTGTCGCAACCTACACACTCTCGTCACGAAACTTCATGAATAATGCACGCTAGCGGATCCAGCCCGGCATCAGCAACCGCCGTAGCAGTTGCCTGATAGAAACTGGATGCAAGCCACGACTCGCGTGATTTGTGCCAGGCCTGTAAGGCTTTCATCTTGTCTTCGGCCAGCATGCCCTTGATCAGCTTCCGGCCTCGGAAGATTATCGTTATATTGACCTTGTTTATCTTCAGCTCAAGGTCTTTTCTTGGGGCAAAGAATGAATCGGAGCCCATGACAAGAACAGCGATGTCAGGTTCCAGCAGGGCTTTCAGTGTTACGGGAATGCCAAAGCCGCTTGACGTATTGATGAAGAACGCCTCACTATACCGTATTGCCGACCGCATTCACACCTGCCTTTCGTATTGCAGGTGTCAACCTATACCAGGACGGGACACCCATGGGTGTCCGGGCTTCGCATTGGCCGTCAGACTCGCCGCGAACGGCCCGATCCCCCGCCGATCCCTCCCCAGTGTCTGAATCGCAAGGAAAAACTAAAAAGGATTGATTCTTATGACCTTTCCTTATAGTATTCCTCAAATTCATTTGGTCACGAAAACAAAACTTGGAAAAGGCAGAAAAAACGGGTTTTGTAACTTCTTAATGTGACGTTACTTCTGTCATGGCGGTGTAGCTCAGTTGGTTAGAGCAGCGGAATCATAATCCGCCGGTCGTGGGTTCGAGTCCCTCTGCCGCCACCAGCCTTCGCTCGCAGCAGAGAGCGAAGGCTGTCACGGCGTAGTCATGCTGAACGCAGTGAATAATGCGAAGACGGACATTAAGAAAAACGCTGCGAAACTACGGCTTGGCATCTTTCGGGGACATCCTTTACAGTTCATTCTGGGCATTCTTTTTGAAACTCATTGTTATATAGTTGAATTGTTTGTTCATTTAGACTAATCTTTTGACTCTATTTTCAATTATTAAATGTTGATCAAAAACAAGGAAAGGAAATCGATATGCCTGACACGTCTGTAGTCCCTGTAATATGGTGGATAGCGCCTATTGCTTCCGTGTTGGCTTTGTTGTTCGCTAAATATTTTTATACAACAGTAATTAAAGCGGACGCTGGTAATGATAAAATGCAGGAAATAGCCACTTACGTCAAAGAAGGCGCAATGGCATACCTCGTTCGACAATATAAAGTCGTATCTGTTGTCTTTTTTGTGCTCGTACTGATTCTCGGCGCTTTGGCTTATTTTGGCATTCAGAACCCTTTTGTGCCGATAGCGTTTCTGTCCGGCGGTTTCTTTTCAGGTCTTTGCGGATATATCGGAATGAAGACAGCTACTGCCGCATCATCTCGTACTGCGCAAGGCTGCAGGCAAAGTCTGAACAAAGGCCTGCAGGTAGCGTTCCAGTCAGGAGCCGTCATGGGTATGGTAGTTGTTGGATTCGGACTCATAGATATCTGCGCATGGTACTTCATTCTTGATAAATTTGTTTACACTCCGGAAAACATGGCTACCGGCTGGAAGTTTCTAGGCATGACCATGGTGCCGGCAGGCTGTGATACCGTGGAAAAACTCGTTCATATAACGACCACAATGATCACATTCGGGATGGGCGCTTCGACACAGGCTCTTTTCGCGCGCGTGGGCGGTGGCATTTATACCAAGGCCGCTGATGTCGGCGCAGATCTGGTTGGTAAAGTTGAAGCAGGCATTCCCGAGGATGACCCGAGAAATCCGGCAACAATAGCCGATAACGTCGGTGATAATGTCGGGGATGTAGCCGGCATGGGTGCTGATCTTTATGAATCGTATTGCGGATCAATCCTGGCCACAGCGGCGCTTGGCGCCGCGGTAGGAGCCCAGAAAGTGGCAGCAGGTGCTGATATAAGTATTGCCGTCAAACTGGTAACCGCGCCAATGATTATAGCTGGAATAGGAATACTTTTGTCCATACTCGGTATATTCATGGTGCGCTGTAAGGAAGGGGCCTCTCAAAAACAACTGCTAAAGGCGCTTCTGATTGGAACATTGGGCAGTTCGGCATTAATAGTGCTCGCCCTGATGGGGCTTGCCCAGTTCTCTGATATCACCTCATGGCGAATCGTATTCTCCGTAATATCAGGTCTTGGTGCCGGCGTTTTGATTGGCCAATGGACAGAATACTATACATCGGCTGAATATAAACCTACGCGCGGCATTGCCGATCAGGCGTGCATGGGACCGGCGACAACCATCATAGATGGGTTGGCCACGGGAATGTATTCTGCCGGTCTGCCTGTAATAACGATCGTTGTGGGTATAATCCTTGCCTTCGGCTTAGCCGGTGGCTTCACCGACATGTCGATGGGCCTTTATGGGATAGGATTCGCCGCGGTAGGTATGCTTGCCACTCTGGGCATTACACTTGCAACGGACGCGTATGGTCCAATAGCAGATAACGCTGGCGGCAACGCCGAAATGGCCGGACTGCCGCCGGAAGTCCGTGAGCGCACAGACGCTCTTGATTCACTGGGCAATACCACGGCGGCAACAGGAAAAGGTTTTGCAATAGGATCGGCCGCTCTTACAGCCATGGCCCTGCTTGCGGCTTATATTGAAGAAGTAAAAATATGGTGCGGCAAACTCGCCGAGGCTTCTCCAGACGGTATGTTCATGGGTATTACCAAAGCCGAAACGCTTAAAGCCGACATCATGTTTTTCGTTGATAAATTCTCCCTGCATATAATGAACCCGCTATTGCTCTGCGGTCTGTTTCTCGGTGGAATGATGGCCTTTGTGTTCTGTGCAATGACAATGAAAGCCGTCGGCCGCGCGGCCGGCGCTATGGTCAATGAAGTGCGGCGTCAATTCAAGGAGACGCCCGGTATCATGGAAGGAACAGCCAAACCGGACTACGCAAAGTGCGTGGCTATATCAACCGCCGGCGCGCAAAGGGAAATGATATTACCTTCACTGCTTGCAATAATTATTCCTGTAATCACCGGTCTCATCCTGGGAGTGCCCGGGGTAATGGGTCTGCTGGCGGGTGGTCTGTCGTGCGGCTTTGTGCTCGCAACCATGCTTAATAACGCCGGGGGCGCATGGGATAATGCTAAGAAATACATTGAAAAAGGCGCGCATGGCGGCAAAGGTTCAGACGCCCATAAGGCCGCCGTTGTCGGTGATACCGTCGGAGACCCATGCAAGGATACTTCAGGCCCTTCGTTGAATATCCTTATCAAATTAATGACAATGGTAAGCATAGTATTCGCGCCGGTAGTCGTTAAATTTTCACCGATAATTCAGCAATGGCTGAAAATCGGACAGTAATGAAAATAACTTTTCTTGGAACAGGGACATCAACCGGTGTCCCTATGATAGGCTGTGATTGTCCGGTCTGTTCATCGGACGATCCACGCAACAAAAGACTGCGCGCGGCTTTATATGTTGAGGCCGCCGGCCAACATATCATAGTTGATACACCGCCGGATTTCCGGACACAGGCGCTTACGTTTAAAATACCGCGCGTGGATGCCGTTCTGTTCACGCACGCGCATGCCGATCACATTCTCGGATTCGACGATATCAGACGATTTAACACAATGCAGGACGCGGTGATCCCGGCTTACGCGGCACCTGCCACCATCACGGACTTGAAACGAATATTCGATTATATTAAAGAAGAAAAAACACAGGGCGTATACAGACCGCGAATCAGGTTCAACACTGTAACCGAAGCATTCTCAATAGGGGACCTGCATATCAAACCATTGCAGGTGGAACACGGTCCAATGGCGACATTCGGGTACCTGTTCCGGAATGAAGATCGAACATTCGCCTATGTGCCGGACTGCAAAAGCATGAGTGATAATATGATTTCGGAATTGCAGGGCCTGGATGTAATGATACTCGACGGCTTACGGCACAGACCGCATATAGCGCATATTACAATAGAAGAAAGTATTTCTCTGCTGAAACGCATAAAAGCACGCACATCTTATATCATCCATATGTGTCATGATATCGATCACGCGGAAACACAGAAAGCTCTGCCTGATTCAATCAATCTGTCCTGCGACGGCCTTGTCCTGAAATGGTAATGACAACCGCCGCCTGTTTCATGGAAAATACGCGGATCGGACAGAATACAGGGAACGATTCTCTTCCCAGCCTGTTTTCAGCCCCATGCGTTGTGACGTTTTGAAAGAATCAAAATACCAGGAAAAAACATGCCAGATACCCGGCATAACACGCCAGAAGCACCCATCCTTTGCGCCTGGTGAGACTGTAACCGGCTCTAAGCAGGATCAGCATTACGGCAACAATAACCATCATGCTGGGGAACATGAACAACATTTCTTTTCGCGAAATAGTAAGGTCATTTACTATAGCCGACGCGCCTGCAACCCAGCAGATGTTCATTATGTCGGCTCCGATTATATTGCCTACGGCTATCGCACCTTCACCCTTTCTGGCAGCGCAAACACATGTTGCCACTTCCGGAATTGATGTGCCCAGCGCAACAAGCGTAAGGGCTATTACGGCATTGGGAATACCCAGCGAACGGGCAATCGTTGTAGCGGAGCTTATTATGAACTCACTGGCCAGAAGAATCCCGCCAAAAGCAATAAGAAACATTAATATCAGCTTCGATAATGAAGCGTTCTTTTCAACTTGCGGCAAGCCCACAAGTTCAGGTTCTTCCCTGTATATTCCTTTCCTGTGCTGATGGAAAAGGAACCATATATATCCGGCAAAAAACGCCATCAGAACACCACCTTCCCATCGTCCCAATGTCCGATCCGGATAAATGAAAATAAAAGAAAGTGATTCGATGAACAAAAGGAAAATACCGGATGTCTTCAGAACATGCGGGACAACCGGTATGGCAACAACGGTTAATATGCCGCACAACCCCAGGGCCAGCCCGTCATCACATATGACCGATCCAATAGCGTTACCAAGCGCCATTTGCGGCTCGTTTTTGATCGCGGACATTAGTGAAACAGATAACTCCGGCATAGTTGTCGCAAGCGATACCAGCACAATACCGATGATAAGTTTTGGGATTTTAAACCTGTGTGCCAGCAATACTGAGTTGTCCACAAAAATATCCGCACACTTCGACAACACAACAAAGGAACATATAAGGAGAAACCATGCGAAAACAACATTTTGCTCAATAACCACATGAAGAAATTGCATGCCCGACATTAACACAAAAAACCCGGCTTTTGGAAGATAGAAAAAATATCTTTCGCAAACATTGCACCAGTTCAAAACGCAGTAGATGCACGGCGTCTTCGCCGCAGGCGAACAAGGCGGGTGTAATCGATGTAATCGCGGCTTGTCTTGCAAAGGAGAGTTTTACCACGGAGCACACGGAGGCACCCCACTTCGCTGATAAGCTACGAAGGGCAGGCCCGGCTTCGTCCGTAGAACTACGCCGAGGCAGGCAGGATGTTTATGAACTCTGGACCAAAACGATAGTTTTGACAGCAGATTTCATAAACGGTGTCTGTGATGGAAAGGATTTGCATCCCAAAATTTGGCGTTAATTGACGGTTCTTATTGCCTGAACATCCGAGATGGGCGTGAAATCTCAACTGGATTACTTAATCCATTGAGATTTAACGGATCCCGTTTTCTATCAATCCCGCAAATCCTGTCCTCGGACCCGGAGGGTTCTCCGGACCTGAGGGTAATCCTGTCTAGAACAGTCTTTTCTCCGGGCACTCGAGGCGGGGACGCCGGGTGGTAAGAGAAAGATGTTTGCAGTACGCATTATTCTTATTCCCGCGGAACCAGGCGTTCAAGTTCAGCTGCCATACGAGGAAGAATCGAAATTGCTTTTCGGGCGTATGTTGCGGATTGAGGCAACAGCTCATGCTCGTAACAGAAAATAGCCGCTTCCACATTATGACGTGCCATATCGACTGCCGATATTTTCGGATTCAACATGCATTTATCCGCAAACTTCAACATCTGGCGCGCATTAACATTGTCCCATGACACCGTGCCGCCTGTTATTTTAATTCCATTTTTGTCAGCGCCGAGAACATCCTTCGCGTATCTGTCCTGCGTCCAACCCCATCTGAATGGCTCGACATTGAGCATTTCGATAATAAAACTCTTCATGGTCACCAGATGCGAATATCTTTCCTGCATTATGTTAATGCTCTTCTTGCATTCTTCAGTCTGATAAGACGCAACCTTTTCTAAAAGAAATTCAACAGCTCTTTCGTATTCATTTATTTTTAACAGTTCATGAACTTTGGCCGTGTCCACGATAAGCCGCTCACGTTCCGCCTCCAGAAAAGCCGCTTGTGCTCTTTCTTCCTGTAATCTTTTTTTTTCCTCCTGCCGCAGACGTTCCTCCTCTTTCTGGACGTCTAACATTGCATTACGCTGATCTTCAAGCCGTTTTTTTACCTCCCTGATGTCGACCACCTGTTCCCTGATCTCTTTTTCCACATTCTGAACAAGATTCAGGTCGCCGGCTAGTTTCTCGACTTTCCGTGCCGCTACATCGGCAAAAGACATGTTTATAATTTCATTTCTTATCCCAAGCGCTTCAGTCAATACCTGTTTGATCTGATTAACTTGAGGTTCCATTTTGCTGGCAGCTACCGCGATTCGGCGGGCCTCTTTCCTGATTTCAGGCTCCCTTGTTTCTACCGGTTGTTCTTGAACATCCGGTTCCTTTTGCACCGTGGTTTTATTTTTCTTTGCACGGCGGCGATCGAGTTCCTCTCGCGAAATCAGCCAGACCGGCGCCCCGCTATCCTGAACAGGGGCCGGAGCCGACTGTTCCTTCACTGTTTCCGGAACAGCGTCCGGAGTAATTGTTTCCTTTTCACCGAGGATCTCGTCTACAAACGTTGAGATGACCCATGCCATGTTGCGCGCTTCAGTCATCATCCCGACAGCATTACTCACGGAAATTTCCATTTGGTCGTATATCTGCTTCGCTTTGCCTGCCTGTTCTTGAAGGGCCGCGGCATTCATTTGCGCCTTAAGCGCCTGCTGTTTTTGCATCCGAGAATACAGCAACACACCTACCACTCCGACAATAATGAACAATACCAGAACGATCCGACCTGTCGGTTTCGATGCTTTGGGTCTGGGCTGTACGACCGCCGGCACCACGCGTTGTTTTATTGTAGGAGCTATTTTTTTCAATCGATAACGTTTTGACGTAACATCCGCCCCCTCAATATTGCCTATATTGCCCGTGGAAAGCCCTGTACTTTTCATCATGGAGGTTGTTTTCTTGGCTAGAACAATGTTCTTTGTCTTCACTTTCCTGGCATGGGTGGTCTTCTTTTGACGTGTCGCCTCGACTGCCAGCCGCAAATCGCTTATCAGTGAGGCATATGTCGGATATCGCTTCGCGGGCAGGGGTTCCAGCATGCGTTCTATCACGCTTTCAACTTTTTTATTAATATCACTTCGCAGTGCGCTGAGCGGTCTCGGCGCATTGTTTATCCGCGCTTTCACCACTACAATGGGATCATCTCCTTCAAAAGGAGGATGACCACTTAAAGCATGATAAAGCGTAGCACCCAGACTGTATATATCCGAACGCGCGTCTACCGGCTTGCGCATGACTCTTTCAGGCGAAATGTAATAGGGCGTTCCCCAAATGCCGCCATCAGCCTGACTGCCGCCTGCCACAGTCGCAATACCAAAATCAACCAGCTTGGCCTGGTCCTTCTCGTCAAGCAGGATATTCTCCGGCTTTATATCGCCATGGACCAGCCCCACTTCATCACCAGCTTGAAGTCCGCAGGCTATATCCAGCCCAACTTTCATTACAAGCGCTTCGTCAAGCGATCCGTCTTCCTGAACCATCTTTTCAAAATTACGACCTGATACTAATTCCATTACAATGTACAACTGACCCTTGGCCTCGCCGAAAGAATAGATCTGAGCTATGTTCGGATGATTTAGTTTCGCTACCACTTGCGCTTCACGCTTGAACGATTCGACAAAAGTCTTGTCATCACTAACTGACTTTAACATCACCTTTATGGCAACGAACCGACCAAGAGTTTCATCCTTGGCATAATAAACGGCGCCCATCCCACCCATCCCGAGAAGGTCCAGTAGAAGAAATTGACCAAGCCGCGCGGACACATTCTGCACATGCTCGCATTTCGGACAAGCGCATTTGGAAAAGGAATCCAGCTGGCTGACATCAAACTTCGTATTGCATTCACTGCAATTAATGCTGTCAACCTTATCAATGAGAATATGGCTTTTCTTTTCTGTACTCGTGGGAGTCATGTTTTATCCTTGAACTTCGGATATAAATGTCCATTATGTGTTTAGTTTTTCTTTATGCTATTGTCCATAAGTAATTTTATAAATTTCAGACCCGTTCATTGCATTAACAGGAACAATGTTTTGCAATAATATGCTCAAACACTGTGATTTGAGGCGCAGACACGTGCGAATGAGCACTGGGTAAGCGGAGTTAAAAGTATGCATTCTGTATTTCTGCATATTGGAGTACTGACAATTCGCTGGTATGGCGTAATGATGGCGCTCGGTTTTATCGCGACGTTTATCAATTGGACCCTCATCAGCCGCAAGGCTCAAAATCTTAATTTCTGTTCCGATCTGCTGTTCTGGATCATGATCTCCGGCATAGCGGGAGCAAGATTAGCCTATATCTTCTCGGATCCTTTCTACTTCATGACAAATCCATGGCTCATGTTCCGGATCGATCAGGGCGGCCTCATATATTATGGAGGCGTTGCCGGAGCATGTATCGCAATATTCATATTCGCGCGAATAAGAAAGGAAAAACCTGCCGAACTATTCGATCTGGTCATCACGGCACTTCCGTTGGCACACGCATTCGGAAGAATAGGATGCTTCCTGAACGGATGTTGTTATGGAAAAATATACGATGGACCATTGTCCGTTGCTTTCCCGGAAAAAAGTCCACCGTGGTGGAACCATGTCTATGCCGGGCAGATCACCAGATTCACGCAATACAGTCTCAAAGTACATCCCGTTCAACTATACGAGGCTGCATTCAATCTCGTTCTGTACGTTATATTGATACTGCTGTACAAACGACAGAAAAAAACCGGCCTGGTAACAGCGGTATATATGCTGGCATATTCTGTCGGCCGCTTCTTCATCGAATTCCTGCGCGGCGATGAAAGAATGTATGTATTCGACATTCCGATTACTGTTGCTCAGGCAATCAGCATCGGTATCTTCATAGTCGGCGTTTTCCTTTTCAGACATGTCGTCAGAAAAAGAACATGAATCAAAATATGAAATCCCGGATTATACGTCTGCAAGCAGATAGAACTACGCTCAGGCTGGATTCCTGGCTTAGCAAACATCTGCCCGACCTGTCGCGCACACGTATACAATCCCTGATAAAAGCTGGTTTTGTAACAATTAACGGCCATCCCGTCACGTCACGGTCCAGTATCGCCGCGGGCAATAAAATCAGAATAGAAGTGCCACCGCCGCAATCAACGGAACTGGTAGCACAGGATATTCCTCTGACTGTAATCCACGAAGACCAGGATATCATCGTAATCAATAAACAGTCCGGCCTGGTGGTTCATCCTGCTCCCGGCCATTCATCCGGAACACTGGTAAACGCCCTGTTGCATCATTGTAATGATCTTGCCGGAATCGGGGGAGAACTCAGACCCGGAATCGTTCACCGGCTGGATAAAGACACCAGCGGCATAATGATCATAGCCAAAAATGAAAAGACCATGACAGAATTGATGCGCCAGTTTAAAAGTGGATCGGTGCATAAGGAATATATTGCCATTGTTCACGGTACACCGAACCCTTCTCGCGGACGCATAACAACATGCATAGGCAGAAGCGCGCGTGATCGAAAGAAAATGGCGGTAACCACCCGCATGGGCCGGAACGCGGTAACAAATTATGAAGTAATGGAAACATTTTCCTCTTCCAGTCTGTTGCGACTCCATATCGAGACCGGCCGCACCCACCAGATACGCGTGCATTTGTCATATGTCGGGCATCCTGTAGTCGGCGACAAACAATACGGCGGCGGAAAATGTAAATGCGATCTGCCTATTGAAATAAAACGGCAATTACTCCACGCGGAATTGCTCGCGTTTATTCATCCAGCAACCGGTAAACAGATGAGTTTCAAAGCCTCAATGCCCGACGATATGAAAACCGTAATTGAAATGTTGAAAGCAACCAGGTAGCTTTTACAGAACCATATCCACGTAATTCCAGGTCTTGACACCAGCCCGTTCTTAAGGCACTATCACGCACTGAGAGACCTGATAATCCTGAATAAAAAAAGAGACAACAGATGTTTAAAATGATTGCCATAAGACCGGAAATACTGCCTTTCATAGGCATAACCGTGCTGATAGGAATTCTGATAATTCTGACATATAGATTAAAGCGTGCTACCTGGCGCAAGTCAATACGGGCAGGCGCAATATTCACAGCCATTTTAGCCGCGTATTTCCTGTATTTTTTCCGTGACCCCGAACGCATCTCACCCGATGACGATGCCTTAATCGTGGCGGCTGCCGACGGAACAATAGCCGCAATCACGGAAGTATATGAAGACAAATACATGAACACCAATACCGTCCGAATCAGTATCTTCCTGAGCCTGTTCGATGTTCATGTCAACAGAGCGCCTATTTCCGGAAAATCCCGGTTTCTGGGCTACTTTCCAGGAAAACATCTGTTCACGTTCCAAAAGAAATCATCCGACGTAAATCAGCATAATGCCATTCTCATGGAAGGAGAAAAAACGCGTTGTTTGATATACCAGATTGTCGGGCCCGTCTGCCGCCGTGTCGTTTATTGGCCCAACCATGACAAGGAAGTGAACCTGAAAATGGGTGATCGTATCGGAATGATGAAATTTGGATCAAGATTGGATATGTATTTCCCTAAAGATGATATTATCGTGGACATAAAAGAGGGTGATAAGGTACAAGCAGGCGTTACGGTAATAGCACGACTCCGGAGCATTTGACAATCCAATGAAATTGTCCCGCATTTTTTCTGAATACAGTCCGATAAACTGGCGGCATCTTATACCCACGTTATTTACAATGGCCGCGATGCTCGCAGGTTTTTTCAGTATTCTCGTAACCGTCTATGCCATACAGGAAGTAAGACCGGATCTTCACAGGCTCGCGGCACAACTTATAATGCTTTCCATGATACTTGACGGCCTGGACGGAAATATTGCCCGCCTGCTGAAGGCACAAAGTGATTTCGGAGCCGAACTTGATACCTATGTTGATCTTACGGCTTTCGGCATAGCACCGGCCATTCTGATATTCGCAGTTACGCTTCAGGCAAAAGATCCCATATGGCGCGTTCTTCTGCCTTCTGCCGTGGCTGTGTCAGGAATGGTCAGACTGGCCCGTTTCAAGGTAAAAGACCCATTGCGCGGGCAGGCGGGTTACGCCGGCCTGCCCATTACGACCAATGCGGGCTGGGTCGCGATGTTCGTTTTTATTTCTCAAACTCCGCCGCGAGACACATTTTCTCTTGATCAAGGCTGGGTCGCCACATTGTTTCTTGTCGGCATTTTCGTGTTCTGTATATTACAGGTTACAAATCTGCGGTATCCCAAACCCACAAAAAAGTTCGCGCTGTTCGCGCCCTGTATAATTCTTGTGGCGCTTCTGTTCTGTCCTATCAGAGAATTTTCCGTCCGTGTGGCCGCAGTAACGCTCGTGTTAGGGGTGGGTTACGTTATCGTAGGGCCGCTATTCGTTAAGGGCGTTGAGGCGCATAAAGCCAGAAAAAAAAGCGCGCAAGACCGGATCATGAAATAATGAGTATTCAGAAAATAGCGAACGACCTTGCCGAATATCTCGAATATGAAACGGAAAACAACGGTAACTCGGTCGAAATATCGCCTGATCTTGTTAAAGAACTGGGCAGACTTCCAGCCACGGGACAAAGCGGGAAACATTCCACCGACGGCAGTAACAATTCTCCGGCACGCAATTCAGGATTAATGGATCCAATTACGGCAGAGATCAATTCCTGCCAAAAATGTTCGCTCTGTGGCACTCGGATAAATACAGTACCCGGTCAAGGTTCATTAAGCCCTGATATCATGTTTATCGGGGAAGCGCCTGGCGCCGATGAAGATCAGCAAGGAAAAGCTTTTGTCGGTAGGGCCGGTCAGCTTCTGACAAAGATGATACAAGCCATGGGTTATACACGTGAAGAAGTCTTTATCGGCAATATCCTGAAATGCCGTCCACCTGATAACCGCAAGCCAACACCCGAGGAGATCGAAACCTGTCTCCCTTACCTCAAAAGACAGATAGCTGTTTTAAAACCAAAAGTTATTGTCGCGCTCGGTTCAACCGCCGTACAGGGCCTGCTAAATATCAGCATCGGAATAACCAAGTTCAGGGGAACATGGTCTACATTTGAAAATATCCAGCTGATGCCGACCTATCATCCGGCATATCTTCTTCGCAACCCGCCGGCGAAAAAGGAGGTATGGGAAGATTTGCAGGCCGTACTCACCCATCTCGGCCGCACACCGCCTTTAAACCGTGATGCCGGAAAATAGCATCAGCAGTCAATCCGGACGACATTGTTATATCCACCATCATGTTGTGAAAACTCAAATTAGATCATGATTATTGTTGTACATATGGCATTTTCTGGTATCGTTCCGTTTTTCAGAAAAAACAAGAAAAGATCAGCCCTGCTGAAAAATCAGGGCTAACTGAAGCGCCCATCGTCTATCGGACAGGACACTAGGTTTTCATCCTAGTAAGCGGGGTTCGACTCCCCGTGGGCGCGCCAACGGGGAAGATGTCCCCGAATTCTGATGTAAGACATTGATAAACGCAGAGCTTACGCCGGTTCCAAATCGCGTTTCTTGATCTGGAAGAAAATATTAGTTGACTTGATACAAACCTTCAAAGCCCACAGGTTCCCCTTTTCAGTCCTAAAAGCCACGTCTCAGTGCGAATGTCCCACATGATCTTTGGAGCAATGGAACACGCTGAGTGTGCTGTCTGTCATTCTGCAAGTAACACGTGAAACAGCCCCCGGCAGGACTCGAACCTATATAGAGACCCAATGTTTACAGGGCGAAGTAAAGGCGAACGCACTCATAGACGCACTAGAATCACTAAACCCGAAACTGATAGAGCTGATTCTGGGATGGGAGAGTACGTCTGAGAATCTGCGTGAGGCAGTGAGGATAATTGTTGGTAAGGGGTGATCCTTGCGATCAGAATAGGATTACCCGGCGTTAAAACTTCTTTCAAAACCCCCAATTACTTTAAGCACTTCATCGAAGCCTGGTATTTCACCGAAAAACATGTTTTCTACAGTTGCGTTATAATCCTGCCTCCATGCTGTCACACGGTTCTCTGATGGCAACATGGATAATGATCCTTGTCTGAGAGTATCGTAATCGACCCAGGACCATTTGAAGTAGATGCGGCGATGCGCTGCTGTTCGCTCGAATATATCCTCACGCGCAACTGCACGTTCTCCGACACCCTTAGTTATAAGGCACCACAAGTCGTAGTAGTGCCTGGCCATTCGAGCTTTACGCTTCCACTGCTTGCCTTCTGGGCGAAGTTGTTCTTCATGCAGAAGCATAGCTTTTTCCCAGAATGTCCTCTCTGGTGCCAACGCATTTACAGTGAAATCACACTTTCCCATTACGTCAGGAAACGCGTCAGAAAGATATGGACGAATTGAAATTGCTTCTGATGGTTCGATATCTGAGCGCGCACCCATCTCAATCTTTACGTCAGCGCGCAGGTACGGTGCGGTGTTCATTAATGTGCCTGGAAAGATGAATAACAATGTCTGACCATCAGGATCATCTTCCAGTGGAGCAGGAACAAGATTCCAATCATCACTGCCAGGCAACAACTCGGAAAAACGTTGTCTCAACAGCGGCAGGAGTTCATCATGAATGCAGTGCTGACATTCGGCCTTCATTGCATCCAGTCTTTTTTGCAATTGCTTTCCACTGGGAGCATTTTCAGGACTTTCATCACCGCCAAAGCCTAAGAACTCACGATCAATTGTAATATCGATATCTTCTGAAAACCGATCAATCAGTCCCCAGCCTTTTGACAATGATGTTCCACCTTTGAAAGTCAATCTGCTGCCCCATTCAGGCAAAGAAAACAATTCTCGCAAGGTTAAGCAAACCCAATAATCCTTCTCAATGCTAGCGACAGGCAAACCAAGTTTCGTTTGAGTATTCTTGCACAATAGTTCACGACGCTTAGTAGCTAATTCAATGTAATTATTCATCAAGCTCGTCCCCTTAATCGTCAAGCTGCCTGATAATGTCAGCTATCCATGCTGGAGCATGGCGAATATCTTTCATCAGCTGGCGCTTAGCATTTTTATCCAAAGTGTTTTGAAGCTTCTTCACGACAGTGTCATCTACATGACGTTTTCCCAGCCAACGTAGTGCTTGTATGACGGTTCCGCTTATTTTGCCAGCTGTAGCCATATTTCTGGGGGTAGTTTTCTTGAGTGTTATAACCAGCTTGCCAATAGTGATTTGCCTTGCAGGCCCATCAGTTAGGAATATCACTCTCATAGGCACTTGTGTTGTGAGTCCGAGAATATTGGCCGCGTATGACCCGGAAGGTTGCAGGCGAGAATCGTACCGAACCTGCAACGCTTTTACTACGTCATCGACAGAAGGAGATAGCACGCCAAATTGTGGATCCTGACGAGGATAATCGTATAAACCAACAGACAGCTGACGTATAGTACCAGCCTTCTTGAATCGAGCCAAAGCGTTTGCAACGGCTGTACGACTGCCATAGCCCTTGAAATGGTCCAAAGTAAAGACCCATCCCATGCCATGTCCACGTATAGACATAAGTATCTTATTTGCAATTGATTGTGTGTTATTACTATTTCGTTTCATGAGATAAAACATACTGCTTTTTTATCTCGCAGGCAAGACGTTATTTATTATATATCTGCAATTGGCTTCATACGATACTGTTGAGAGTCCCATCATATCGTCTGCTCCAAGTAACATGCTGGTTGCTGAACTCATGCGCCTAACGGTGCTTCTCAATGACAGAGAAAGCCTGATCTTTGTGTACCAATCTGTGGGCCATTGTGGCTAAATGCATCTGTTTCCGAAGGAATTCGGCGGTTTGCCGCGGGTTCAGAACCCGCCATAACGGCAGTCTCTATGCGGATCGAGTGTCCGCCTTCTTTCTCCGCGTTATCCGATGGAACTCTGTATCTGTGTAGCCAAGGGCGATCACTGCGTGAACAAGTTCTTCTTCGGGAATCCCAATGCGCTTCCGGATCGTCGCGTCCCTCTTTAACGCAGCTGCCGCAAAACCAATAAGACAGGATCCGAGCCCCATGGCATGTGCAGCAAGCAGAATGTTCTGAGTCGCCAGCAGAGCATCTTCTGCAGGAGTAGATGCGCCTGGCTTGGAGCCAACCAGAATGACTGCGGGGGCGTCGAAGAAAAGGCTATCCTTCCGAGACTCGTTCCACTCAGTCAGTGCTTCTTCTACGGATGCGCAATGTTCCCGGCAATACTTATCCAGTTCGCCGTTGCCCAGTCTCGAGATGAATCTGACCAGGGGCATCCGGGCCAATCGGTTCAGGCGTTTGAAGAATCGCTGCACCTCCGCGAGAAGTTTCACAACTGCAGGTCTGTCAGGAAGTATCGTAAACCGCCACGCCTGGCAGTTTGTTCCTGAGGGCGCTGATGCGCCGATCTGGGCAAGATCCTCCAGAACAGCGTGATCAACAGGGGTGTCAAGGAAGTGTCGACAGGAACGTCGAGACCGCATTAGCGACACCAGTTCCGCGATCTCAGGGGTGCCGTATGGGACCCATTCTTCTCCTATTGGGAAAGTTGCATACTGCACAGGATCTTCATCCAACAAAGGTACGCGCACGGCTTCTTGAGGGCACACCGATTCACAGTGACCACAGGCAATACACTTCGTGCCGGCGACGGTCGATTTGCCGTCGCGCAAAGTGAATAGCGATGTCGGGCAGATATCAATGCATCGGCCGCATCCGATACACTTCTCGACATCAATGACAGCAAGATCGTTCATGTCACGGGGCCCTCAACAGCAAGTTCACCGCCAACCTTGGCGATCCGGTATTGGTAGAACCGGAACCCGAGATAGGATAGAAGCACCAGTGGTTTGACCCACAGTGGCTTGACAAACAGGCGCTTGGACAATGCGCCCCAGGAATAGGCCCTCTTCCTGACAAAGTCGGTGCCTTGCGCCAGTTGGTCTGCAGTCATGTTCAGGGGCCGGAAGACGACATTCTGGCCGTTGTAGAGGGACCAGTTTCGGGTAGTGATACGGCCCTCGCTTTCCAGCCGGTCAAACACCGGGGTACCCGGGAACGGCGTGTAGATGCTGATCTGGGGCAG
>JAQBFJ010000076.1:0-5967 GCA_032123435.1 Verrucomicrobiota bacterium | reverse complement strand
GTTATGATGCCGCGGGTAACTACGGTCAGCCGCCCGGCTCGTGGTATTTCATGACGAGCAGTAACGGTTTTTTCGAAAAGACTTTTGGCTATTCCGGTACCGTTCCTGTTGTAGGTGATTTTGACGGTGATGGTACCGATGACTACGGGTGTTATGATGCCGCGGGTAACTACGGTCAGTCGCCGGGCTCGTGGTATTTCATGACGAGCAGTAACGGGTTCTTCGAAAGAACTTTTGGCTATTCCGGTACCGTTCCTGTTGTAGGTGATTTTGATGGTGACGGCACCGATGACTACGGGTGTTACGACGCCGCAGGAAACTACGGTCAGCCGCCCGGCTCATGGTATTTCATGACCGGCACAGACGGATTCTTTGAGAAGACTTTTGGCTACGCCGATACTGTTCCGGTCATGGGGCAGGTATATTCCACTGCCGTACAGGGAAGCGGCTTCAGCATGCCGGAAACTTACGAGGAACAGGTTTCCTATTTTAAGGCAAGATACGACAAAAGCGACACATGGGCGACCTGGATGGTGACGAATAATTCGCGTTACGACCTCACGTTCGATGCCACTAAAAACAAGCCGGACGTCATTACGATAAGTTTTCGATACGAGACACCTATCAATTACGATCCCGCCTGGACTAGTGAAGCCGAACACATGGCTGTATTCAAGGCAATGGCGCAAGGCGCGTATCCTGGCTATAATTTCGACTTTGTGTTCAATGGCGACACAAGTACTTCCTACGCGAACATTATCGCCGGTATCGCGGAAAACCTTTCATATTCTGACGGCAAGGATGTCTATCTTTACTATGAAACAATCTTCAATCATGAATTTGGCCATACCATGAAGCTTCTTCACCACTATGATTCAATGGCTACTATGGGCGACGGCCAGTATATGCCTCCCGGAGACACCGAATGTATCATGGACAGGACCTCGTCACTGTTCTGTTCGGCCTGCAGAACGGCACTGGGTTTGCCATTGGATGTTTCTGATGCCGCTGCGGTTGATGCCGCGGTGGACGATATTCTTTCCCGATATCCTTAATCAGCAGGCCAACTTTATGGAGGCATTCGGCCGAGTTCATCCGGGACAACGTAGCTACGGGCAATGGATCCAGATGTCTGAGAACGAGCGGACATTGCATAGACATGATGTGGCTGATCTTCATGTGACCGTAGTCCGGCGGTATGAGCAAGTCGGAATGTTATACAATTCGCCCGGCAGCTGGCAGGAAGAAGACACGCGACTTTCCATCGAACATGTTCGCGAACTATCCGGAATGGATTACTTGATTACCCTGCATGGTGACGCCACGTAGAAACGTGGCGAAAGAATCAAAAACCGGGGTACTGTTGACGGCTTCTGTCTATGTGCGGATTATTGTTTTAACGACAACCCGTTCTTTTCGCCTGCCATGTTGGGCCTTTGTTTACGGCAACTACAGATCCAGTAATTCTCGGCGTTGCTTAATCAGATCGACGAGAATATCTCTGCTTGTGTCTGAAAGAAAACTACTGTTGATCAGGGCGTACCACTTGTCGAACGATCCTGAGAAGGCGCCCAACTCTTCAGATATAATTCTGGAGCTTAACCCCAGCCTTTCCGTGGCGAAATAGTCTATCCAGATGCTCCTGGTCAAGTTGCGCTTCTTTCCGTTCAAGGTTAGTGCTATTTCTTCAATCTGATCGAGCTGTTTGCCAAGCGCCAGATATGCCGATGTGCTACTCAGGAAGTCATACGCCGGAGCCAGCTCTATTTTTCCAGCTCTCCTTATAAGAGAATAGTTCTTCAAATGCATATCTTCATTTCCAATCAGGTAATTGAATATACATCGCCTGAAAAGACGCACCTTCTCTATCAGGGGGAAAGTGCACAGATTGAGTACTGGTATTATTTTCTCCATACTAATATCGTATTTTGTCTCTCGATCCATGCCTGTCAGCTGAGCAAAGTCCTCCACGGCAAGTTTTCCTGTCTTGCCAACACGATCAAACCGCTTAATAACGTATGAAAACGTTTGATCCTTACAGAAGATCAGGGCATGCAGGGGAACCGTAATTCCTGCGATCTCGGCCAAACGCATACAAAGGTCCTCGTTTTGCGGCAGTTCCGGATAGATCTCATGTTGAGGCTTTATTATATAATGGCCGCCTTTATCGGTGATTTCAAAACAGGCCTCCTTTAGATTCAACCTTACACTCAACTTCGGCTGGATGCCCTGTACCGACATCTTCCCAGCATGAAGCGCGGCCTCAACGCGCTGCTCACTCGCGGAATAAGGAAAGTCATTAATGGTATCTAAACGCCGGGAGAACTTCTTTATTCCCGCACTTGAATACCTGTCTTCTCCACAGAGTTCATATATGATAGGGCACCGGTTCATGAGATCTTCTCCGCAGTAACAGCACCAACCATCTCGTGTCCTACTGCAAGCAGCTGGGAGAACATATCTTTTCGATCAATCTTCATTTGACGAAGCAGGCCTTCAAGCATGACCCCTTCGGGTAGCAACCCGTCGAAGAAAGGCGGGAATCCGTCAAACTCATACGGGGTCTCCCGAACAGGCATGGTCAGAGATATTGGCTCGCCATCATATTCCTCGAGATACGAAAACCGGTATAGTCTGCCAGGGTCAATCTCCTCCAGAATACCCGCCGGCTTCGAATGCATGTATATTCTGGCAGTTCTCATTTCTTGCCCTCTTCCTGACTACCACGGCGCCACTCTTCCATTAAAGAGCTTTCGGGATTGAGGGCAATATTGAGAACAGACATAACGGCCAGCAGAGTGTTTAGCCTGACAGTATTCTTGCCCTTCTCTATATCAAAGATTACCGTCTTGCCTACACCGGCAAGCTTCGCCAACTGCGGCTGTGTAAGGCCAGCCCTTTTTCTGTGAAATCTGATGATTGCACCAATATGATCTATATTGTTCATAATATTCTCCCACCATAGAAGTACTTTGCGCTGCACGAGTGGTTCTGTCAAGTCCCAACTAACAGTGTTCGCTTATTTTTACTGCTATAACAGCAAATAGAGCGCGTCAGCTAAAAAGAAGATAAGAAAACTAGTGACAAATGCTGATATTGCCGCCATAGCAGTAAGACTGGCTGAAAGAATGGGGCTATTTCATCCCTCGAGGTATTGCCGTTATGTCGACAAAATGGCAGTAAACAAGATGTGTTTTGTTCTTTCCATTGTTTTTTTGCTTTTACATGGACAGAATGGACGTTATGGACACCTCAAACCACACTGCCCTTTGCCATGGATCAGAGGGACATTATGGCTTTCGGAGTTCAGACGATAATACTTCCTTCCAGCGCCCTCCGCCTTCGCGTCCATCCCAGTATCCCGGCAGATTGTAGTTATCTGCCCCGATATCGATGGCCCAGCGGATACCGAGAACTTCCAGTTCAAAAGTCCCCAGATCCAGATGCCCATGGGACACCTGGTTGTAGCCGCCATTGACCCCGCACCAGAGGGCATTCCTGTCGCTCCAGGTACTGCGCATGAACACCAACGGAACCGATCCCCAGAACATGATATCCAACGGCGACACAGTTACTTCGTACGCGAACATCATCGCCGGCATCGCGGAAAACCTTTCATATTCTTATGGCAAGGATGTCTATCTTTACTATGAAACAATCTTCAACCATGAATTCGGCCAGACCATGAAGCTTCTTCACCACTACGATTCAGTGGCCACTATAGGCGATATTCTTTCCCGATATCCTTAATCAGTAGGCCAACTTTAAGGAATTAGAAATTGTCGGATGAAAAAGATAAGCATTCTACGCTTGAGTTGTCGTGGGCTTGTGATAACAATTAAAGCGATATAGTTGGCGTATATATCCGACATAAAAAGAAGTATATGACACCACGTGAATCATTTATCGTAGCGCTGAATTGTGAGCCGCCAAGCGGACGTGTTCCTCATTTCGAGCTTGAGTTCTTCCTGACAATGGAGGCATTCGGCCGAGTTCATCCGGGACAACGCAGCTATGGGCAATGGAATCAGATGTCCGAAAAAGAACGGACATTGCACAGACGTGATGTGGCTGATCTTCATGTGGCTGTAGCCCGGAAATATGAGCACGCTGGAATGTTATATCATTCGCCCGGCAACTGGCAGGAAGAAGACACGCGACTTTCCATTGAACATGTTCGCGAACTCTCGGGAATGGATTACCTGATTACCCTTCATGGCGATGCCACGTATTCACTTCCGAGCGGAAACGACATGATGGATTTCATTGTGAAACTGGCGGAACAACCACAGGAAATGAAGGATAACGCCCAGCGTTATCTGGATGATACGTTGAAACGGGGCGAAAGAATCAAAAACTGGGGTACTGTTGACGGCTTCTGTCTTTGTGCGGATTATTGTTTTAACGACAATCCGTTTCTTTCACCCGCTATGTTTGACGAGTTCGTTACACCTTATCTTATACAGCTTGTGGCGGAATACCGAAAAATGGGGTTCTATGTTATCAAGCATACAGACGGCAATATTATGCCGATTCTCGATTCTCTGGTTGCGAGCAATCCTCATGCCCTGCACAGCCTTGATCCACAGGGCGGCGTCGATCTCGCCGAGGTAAAGAAGTGTGTAGGCGATAAGGTATGTCTGATCGGGAATGTTAACTGCGCTCTGCTTCAGACGGGAACGGATGACGAAGTTGTAGCTGATGTTCGCCGCGCGCTGTCACAGGGAATGCCTAGCGGCGGCTATGTATTTGGAACCAGTAATTGTGTTTATACAGGCATGGGCCTGGACCGTTACGAGTTAATGCTGGATATATGGCGCAAGCACGGAAACTACAAGTAGAAGAAGACACGAGATGCCGGAATTTACATCACGGGCCGTCAACTTCAAAGGAGCACGCTGATATATGCACAATGACAAACTGACGATAACATACGGACGCAGGCTAGACATTCGGCATCAAGTCGACATTCTGGTCGTTGGCGGAGGTCCTGCCGGTATTGCGACGGCATTGGCTGCTTCCCGTCAGGGCGCAGTAGTCAGGTTGATAGAAGCCCACAGCTGTCTCGGCGGCATGGGCACAGCTGGCATGGTGCCTGCCTTCATGCAATTTACCGACGGCGTGAATTTCCTCGCTGGCGGCATTGGGCAGGAGATTCTTGCCGCTCTCCAGGAAGCGGATGGCAGTGTGCCGCCGGACGGCATGGGCATTCGTGCGGAAGTTCTCAAGCGCGTCTATGACGAATTACTGAAGGATGCCGGAATCCCGTTCACCTTCCACGCTCAACTTGTGGACGTTACTGCTGACAAAGGCCAGGTGCATGAGGCGATCTGCGCCGGGAAGTCCGGCTTGTTCGCCATTCGAGCGAAGGTGTTTGTGGACTGTACTGGTGACGGAGATCTCGCGGCGCTTGCTGGCGCGCCTTATGAGAAGGGTGATACGAATGGCAATATGATGCCGGGCACCCTCTGCAGTCTGTGGGCCGGCATTAACTGGAAGAACGTGTATGAATCCACGCTCGGTGCCGGGAACAGTCGAATTGAGGAGGCGTTCAAGGATGGTGTTTTCACGCTAGAGGATCGACATCTGCCAGGTATGTGGCGCGTGGGTGATGCGTTGGGTGGCGGCAATATCGGCCACACATTTGATTTGGACGGAACAGACGAGGAGTCTCTTACCCGTGCCTACCTATGGGGCAGGAAGTCGTTACAGGAGTATGAGCGATACTACAAGAGCTATCTCAAAGGGTTTGAAGACATGGAATTGGTTGCCACCGGCTCTCTTCTTGGCGTTCGTGAGACCAGACGGATCGTGGGTGATTACGTCCTGAACATTGAGGATTTCAAGTGTCTTGCTGTGTTTGATGATGAAATCGGCCGGTATTCCTACCCGGTTGATATCCATATTGCGAAACCAGACAGGGAAAGTTACGACAAGTTCTGCAAGGAGTATTCGACACTGCGTCTA
>JAQBFJ010000075.1:0-15790 GCA_032123435.1 Verrucomicrobiota bacterium | reverse complement strand
ATTTGAATATTGGTTATTGGATATTGAATACCTTTTCTTTCTTCTTACTCCCCCATCAAGAACACTGTCCAGGAAATCTGCCGATATTTTTATCCAGATTTCTTGGACCATCCTGCTTTTGTTCATCCCGTTATCCCGTCTAAAACCTCCCTTTCTCTTACCTGGTAATTGGATTTGGTGATTGGATATTGGTTATTGAACGCGTCTCCCATACAGTCGTAATGCCCTGCGGATGCACTTCTTACCCCACATGCATGCGATTCTTCATGCAATATTCGGGTTAAGACCGGTACGCTCAAACACCTGCCTCAGCTTGACTACCGTGTTTGAAGGAATGAAACCGGAAACATTACTGCCTGCGTAAACAAACACATTCTTCCCTATGATTGACCCCGGATTCGTAACTGCGTTACATCCTATCTGAACATTGTCACCCAGAATAGCACCCATCTTGCGCAGACCGGTGTCCCATGTCTGTCCTTCATACCTGATTTTCACTGTATCAGCTTTCTCAGGATCGGGCATTATCTTGAGATTTGATATCTTCGCGCCGGCACCTAAATGAGCTTTGCTTCCCAATACACTGTCCCCAACATAATTGAAATGAGGCACCTCAGCATCTAAACCAATAAAAGAACTCTTTATCTCACAACTATTGCCGATGACCGCTCCAGCCGAAATAACAGAACATTCCCGTACATAAGAACATTGACGAAGTTCCACATTAGCGCTGATATAAATACTGCCCTTAACAGCGTCCAAATGTGCATTCGGCCCAACACGCGCGCCACACCCGATATATACAGCATTAGTGCCAACATTAATAAAAGTGCCCGGCTTGATTTCGGCGCCCTTATCAACACATAAAACGCCGCCAGCTCCCGAAACTACAACGCCAGACCCAATAACCGAACCATTGGCAATCCTGCCTTCAAAAGAACCATTGACATTAAAACCGTTCAACTCCGAAACAGATACAGCCTGACACCCGGACCGCGCCAGTCTGTTAATGAATTCACCAGCCTGTATTTTCCTGACTATCTCCCAGACATACGAAACATCGTCAAATATTTCTTTGTATTCAACAAGATTAACATCAAAAAAATACTCTGAACGCAACATATCAGGAATAACACTCATTATCTGCCTTTCCAAGTAACCAATCCAAGTTCCTGTTTACTGTGTACTTGAATACCTGTCAAAGAAAAAAACAAAGCCGGGAAAAGTTGACGAGATCCGGCAAGAGAGCTAAATTTCACCCTAATGACACCTGTCACAGAATGGATTGATTCTAAAGCAATACAAGGCATTGCGGGCGCCTTGAAACCTTCCGCCTATGTGGCACGCGCATATAAGTATACCCGGCAGAATAACGGCGCCTTCCCGGAATGGACTAAAAAAACTGATAACGAACATTGGCTGTTCAGTCTCGAATACATTAAAGCAGACGCAAAAATAAATCTGACCACTATAGGCACAGGTGAAGCCGCAAAGATACTGGGCGCCGCCAGACGAACAGTTCAAACATGGGTCGATACCGGCGAAATCCCAACTGCGCCGGGAGAACAAGATGACAAAAACCGGCGGCGCAGAATTCTCAGGAAAGAGTTCATGCTGGCTCTGCCACAACTGAAGAAACGGCTCGAAACCCCATCTGTTGTCGGATTCAAAATCAAACACGGCAGTCAGGTGCCCAAGGCGGTTATTGAACAAATAGAGTCAGAACGCCGCGACAAACAGTTGACGCTTACGAAGGAAAAGAAAAAAGGCCCCTTGGCTGGAGTAAGAATACTGCTTAGAACAGAAGCGCAAAGAATCGCCGAATTAACCGAAGCACGCCTGCAGAGAGCAAGAAAAAGAAAACTGGATGAAATCAAAAAGGAACAATCCACCCGCAATGCCGCCGCGCGCTCTGCTGAAAAGAAAAACAAGGAGTTGCGAGAACTCAAGGTGAGAAACGCCGAAATCATCGAACAACAACTGCAGAAAGCAAGGGAAGTCAACCTGACAAAGATAGAAATGGAGAAACAGATGATGTCAACGGCAGAACATTTACTGGAAGGAATACTCGCCAGCGAAACGGATCGCGTAAACGCAGCAGTTACTTTCAACGACATGGCAACCCGCCGCGAAATCCCGTCGGATATTCAAGTTATGGTCTTAAGAAAGTATTTTGGAAAATCGTAAAAATACCTATCATAAAACGCATTCGATATAATATTATAAAAAGCACAGAAGGAGTAAAGAATGTCAGAAGTACTGAACAAAAATACATTCCTGATCAAGGAACATACCGGCCTGTTGAAAACAGCCTATAATTACGACATTGTGGATCCGGAAACAAATACGATCATCATGGAATGCCGCGAAGATAATGTCGGACGTTATACAAGATTCTTTCGCCTATTCAATCTCTTTAAACACACAACCCCATTCGATATCCTGATAACAATTCCGGGTAATGGACAATTGGCGCGAGTTACACGCGGCATTCCGCTCATTGCGTCGAATGTTAAAGTTTTTGACGAGAACAATGTAATAATCGGAGGATTCAAACAGAGGTTCTTTTCCGTTAGCGGCACATTCGACGTCGTTGACGCCAACGATAATATCGTTTGCACCCTGAAAGGCGGATTTACCGGTTCCAACCACAGGTTCCTTGGGCCCGATAATGTTGAATTGGCATCTGTGACTAAACAATGGGCAGGATTAAGCAAGGAAATATTCACGAGTGCAGACAATTTCCTGCTGCATATCGATGATGCAGTGCTTCCCAATAGTATTACGCGCCGGCTCGTGCTGGGATCGGTTATCTGTATAGCAATGGTTCTGAAAATTGAAATACCTTAACATTACACAAAGAAGTTAATACGAAACCAGGAACAAACAGAACAGAAATCAGTTCTTCGCGGGTTCAGTCGCACGCTTCACTAAAGAGATAAGCTCATCTGCCTTGAAAGGCTTGGAAATATAACCAAACGCACCCATTCCACGCGCCGTCTCAGATGCGTCATTCGAATAAAATGCCGTTACCATTATCACTGGCATGGATGGCCGCACCTTCTTTGCGTGCTGAAGCAGTTCTATGCCGTTAACAGGATCCATGCGAACGTCTGAAATCATACAGTCGAGTTTTTCATCCGAATCAAGAATCTCCAGCGCCTTGTTGCCATCCTGGATTGAAACAACTTCATGCTTCTGCGTGCCAAGCACAGCCTTCATTATAAGAAGAATACCAGGCTCATCATCAACTGCCAAGATCCTTGCCATCTGCGTCTATCCTTTCCCCGTGCAACCAGATCGCCCTTCACACGTTCAAATCCTATCACGAAGATTCATGCAAAGAAAAGAACTAAACTATACTAAATACCTTCTACGTCGTATAAAAAGCTTAACTCAGACGTTTACAGGCATCTTTAAGTTGTTCAACAATGGGTATCTTTTGCGGACATTTCTTCTCGCACTCGCCGCATTCCTTGCACCAGGATGCCGTCTTGTTCCCTTCGCTTTCTCGCTTGACCCAGCTACCATACTGTTCTCGCGCATGTTCCCAAAATCCATACACACGCGCATTGTTATATATACTTAAAACACCGGGAATATCCACTCCTTGCGGACATGGTTTGCAATAACCACAGCCAGTACAACCAGGGCCGGCAATTTTCTTCAGCCTGTTCACCTGTTCATTAATGAGCGTTATTTCCGTCGGCAATAACTTTTTCTCGTCAGACCAGATTCCGACGTTTTCCTTAACCTGATCCATCGTGCTCATGCCGGAAAGCGCGATATCAACATTAGAATTTGAAAGAACAAACCTTAACGCTAACTCAGGAACACGTTTTACACCCGGCACCAATGCCGAAAGCACATCACTGGGATTGCCCAGACTCCCCCCGCCAACCGGCCCCATGACGACAATTCCCATGTTCTTGTCGTGCGCATAGGCAATCGTATCCTCAAGCTCACAATTGAGCATATTATACTGGAGTGTAATACAATCGTAAAAGTCTGAATCAACAACCGCCCGCAATCCATCAGCGTTGTCATGAAACGATGTGCAGATATGCTTGATCATTCCCTGATCTTTTGCCTTCTTGAGCCACTTGATCACGCGCGGGGCAACCGATTCGCCCAGCGTCTTCTTGTTCACGCCATGTGTATTGTAAATGTCGATACACTGCACGTTTATCCGGCTCAAACTGTTTTCCAGATTTTTCCACCACTCTTTTTCATCCTCGCCATAATAATGATTCTTTGTGGAAACAATTACCTTGTCCCGCCATCCTTTAAGCGCCTCACCAACCACAACCTGACTGTCCTCATTACAGTAGCCAACAGCCGTATCAATGTAATTGACTCCTGCTTCAAAAGCATAATGAATCATCGGAATAGCAAGAGCACGATCAATTTTATCGCCTTTCATCGGAAGCCGCATGGCCCCAAATCCAAGACGCGATACCTTCAGCCCTGTTCTACCCAGCGTCGAATAATTCATGTTGTTCATATCCTCCTTTAGACACTACATTCGGCCAGCAAGGCGGACCAGACATCATCAAACATATACAAACTTCTCAACGACCACTGTTTGATATGTATTGGTCAAAGACAGCCTGATCAGCTTTGAATACCTTAGCCTTCTCACCCACACGAATGATCGTTACCTTCTCAATCTTGTCCCCTTGCTGGATCTTATTGACAACATCCATTCCTGCCACCACATGTCCGAAGACCGAATGTTTCCCATCCAGCCACGGAGTCGCTTTGTGCGTTATGAAGAACTGGCTTCCATTCGTACCAGGACCGGCATTGGCCATGGAAAGGATGCCTGGCCCCGAATGTTTTAGCGCGGGATTAATCTCATCACGAAACTTGTATCCCGGCCCGCCGCGTCCGGTACCGTCCGGACATCCGCCTTGAATCATGAAATCAGGTATAACACGATGGAATTTGAGTCCATCATAGAAACGGGTTCCAGCTGGACAACTGGTCTTGAGTAAACCTTCCGCCAAGCCGACGAAATTACAGACGGTAAGAGGTGTCTTCTCAAATTCAAGCATACAGATTATATCGCCTTTGGATGTCGCTAATTTTGCATACAATCCGTCAGGTAAACTGCTTTCCGCATTCTCTGTCATTTTCACCTTCCTTTCAACCTGTTGCACGACATTACTTTCTGCATAAACACACATGCCGGTCCATATAAACAAGACCGCAGTCATTAATTTAAATACCAATCGCTCCATAACAATACCTCCTGTCCCTTAAATAAATATACAAAACACAATCCTTATGTCAACCGCAAACACGTGACATATACCAACGACCTGAGCACCTGTACGTGTCCGGAGATAATCAGAAAAAATGATTGGCCGACCATTCCCTCCTGAAGCAGAAAATCACCCTTGCCGTAAGTCTGCTCAACACCGATACTCTCAACCTTTTTAATTTCACTGGCATCAAGATCTTCAAAAAACACTGTCTACCTCTTCTTTTATAATGACTTTCTGCCGTTACATGATCATTGAAACTGCGCGACAACCACCCTGTCCTTACCGGCAAAATCCTTGTGTACTTCTATATGCCGATATCCCGTCTCTGCCAACAGAGATACGACTGCTTCTCCCTGTTTTTCTCCTATCTCAAGAAAAAGAAAACCATCCCTGACCAATACAATTGCCGCATCCTGCACAACAGCTCTGATTATGTCCAGACCATCCAACCCGCCGTCCAGCGCGATTCGCGGTTCATGATCACGAATATGAACAGGTAACGCCTCATATTCCACCGTAGAAATATAAGGGAGATTCGCCACAATAGCGTTAACCGTCTCAGGATCAATAACTTCGGACATTTCAGCGCAAGCCAGCACAATCTTGTCTTCCAACCCCAGGTTTTTCACATTTTCATGGGCTAATTCAATGGCCTCCGCGCTGATATCAAGCCCAAGATATTTTCCACCAGGCTTTGCTAAAGCCAGGCTTATAATAACACATCCACATCCTACCCCTATCTCGACAATTGCCGGATGCTCTTCTCTTTCCTTCCAAAGCGCCTCACATTTGAGCACATCCTCAACCAGACCCTCTGTCTCCGGCCTCGGTATAAGCGCCCGCGCGTCAACCTTAAAACAATGTCCCATAAAATCAGTATGCCCAATAATATACTGAATTGGCTCTCCGTCAGCGACACGTTTAATCCCTCTGCGCATGGCCGACAACTGCTTATCACTGAGAGCCGCGTCGAATTTGAGATATAGTTCAAGCCGTTTGCACTTCAAAAGCCTGCTTGCCAACAGTTCACAGATCAGACGCGGCTGCTGCACACCCCTTTTTTCAAGATATGCGGCTCCTTTTTGCAGAATGTCTACGACTTTCCCGAGCTCTGTCATCCCGCGCCTGCCAAATTACGTAACAAGAACATTCTATCACTTTTCCATTTGCTTCAGTCTCAGTTCGAGATCATTATCCCGCAAGGCCGTCAGAAGATCACTCAAATTCCCATCCATAATGCGGTCAAGACTATACAACGTGAGATTAATCCTGTGATCCGTCAGCCTGTTTTGAGGAAAATTATATGTGCGCACACGCTCACTGCGATCTCCCGATCCAATTTGAGAACGCCTGTCTTTTCCTTTTTTCTCCTCCTCCTCGCGCTTCTTGAGATCAAGAATCCTGGCCTTCAAAACGGACATGGCCTTTTCTTTGTTGCGATGTTGAGACCGCTCATCCTGGCTTTGTGCCACAATTCCAGTAGGCAAATGTGTTATGCGAACGGCGGAATATGTTGTATTAACACTCTGGCCGCCCGGCCCTGAAGAACAGAAAATGTCTGTGCGTATCTCAGCAGGATTAATCTCTATGTTGTCATTAGCCTCTGATTTGGGAAATACGGCCACCGTAGCCGCCGAGGTGTGAATGCGGCCCGAAGCTTCCGTGACAGGAACACGCTGGACACGGTGAACCCCCATTTCATAACGCAACTCACCATATACATTTTGACCATCCACAGAAAACACCACCTCCTTGTACCCCCCAATTTCACAAGGATTGGCATCTATCATCCCGGTCTTCCAACCCATGTCTTCGGAATAACGGTTATACATGCGAAACAAATCCCCTGCAAAAAGAGCGGCCTCATTGCCGCCTGTCCCCGCGCGAATCTCCATTATAACACTGCGCTTCTCATCCGGATCAGGATCGAGCAATGCGGCCATGAGTTCCTTCTCCGCCGCACTAAGTCTAGTTTCAAGTTCTGCCATTTCATCCCCCGCAAGATCCTTCAGATCAGCATCCGTATCATCGCTTTCTATTAATTGCCGGTGTTCAATAATCTCTTTCTCCAGATTCCAGAACTTCTGCGCCTGCAATTCAAGCTCCTTTAACAAAGCATGTTCCTGTATAAGTTCACGGAATTTCTTCTGATTGGCCATAATGGCGGGATCAGAAAGCTTCTTTTCTATCTCCGGCAATTGTTCTATAAGACTTTTTACATGATTGCTGTTAATCATACTGAAGCTCCGGCAAAATGACCCGATATCAGTGTAAATCTTTACAGAAAACAGGCCAGATCGATCACTTAATTCGATCTGGCCCCGCAATTTATAAAAACACTATTGCTTCTTGCTGTAACGCTTCTTGAACTGCTCAACACGGCCTTCCGTGTCTAAAAAAGCAGCTTCACCAGTATAAAACGGATGACACGACGAACATACGTTAACATGCATCTCTTTAACCGTTGAATGCGTATGTATCACATTACCGCAGGCGCAGGTAATTGTCGCTTCTCCATATTCCGGATGTATATTCTCTTTCATTTTTTATCCCATAATCTACAAGGACAAAAAGACTACGATTATTCGCAAAATCGTGCAAGGTTTTATTTCAGAATCTATAAAAATATAACATAAAACGCGCTTTAATAACCACATGTCACTGCTTTTACCCGGCACACCAGCGCGGCATCAGTCGGCCCTGCTCCGGTCTGAATGTCATTTCATGATGGACAGACCGCGCGTCTTATGTATATTCAAATAAACAGGCTGAATAAATATCCATGTTCTAAACACGGGACAAAAATGACTTCACGAAAACATCTCGTCTTAATGATAAAGTCTCTCAGTATCCTTGCCTTAATTACTGCTCCCATCTGTATGGGCCAATCATACCAGAATGCAATATCCGAAAATCAAACCTCTGGTCAAATTCAAACGGCCAAAGAAAACATGGAAAAAGGCATAACGGAACTGTCACAGGATAACTATATGCCCGCAAGTATATTCCTGGAGAAAGCTCTTGCCGCTATGCCTCATAACCCGTCCATCCATTGCAATCTAGGAATTTCATATTGGAAACTGGGACGACTGGAAAAAGCAGAAACCCATCTGCAAACAGCCGCGCAACTTTCACCACGTGACTCGCGTCCACTTGAATTTCTGGCACTCGTATTACAAGATGCCGGAAATTGGAACAAAGCACGTGAAGCCCTGCAGGAGGCACTTGCAATATTACCCGATTCTCCCAAAATACTTACTTCATTGGCCGTACTTGAATTCCGCGCCGGTACAACCGCCAACGCTTATTCATACCTCGATAATGCGTTGACGCAAGACCCGGATTACGCACCGGCATTGTACAATATCGCAATACTAAACAGGGACCACAGAAACAACCCCTCTCGGGCCGTACATTATTTCCAAAAATATCTTGCCGTAACTGACGATACGAACCGCACTGCCAAGGTCCACAATTTTCTCACATCAATAAACCCGTCAACAACAACTCCTGCAGTCAGTCTGCCGGAGAAAGCCCGGCCCGCGTCAACGCAGCCGCCACCAGCGCAACCACAGAAGCTTGAAAAACAGGAAATAACCGCTGTCCAGCCTCAAAAAAAGCCGCCCGCCAAACAGCCCCGCCCCGCAGAACCACTGATTGAATCCGCCCGTAAAGCAATAACGGAAAAAGCCTTTGATAAAGCGCTTGTAATGCTTAAACAGGCCTCAGTAAAAGACCCAGACAACCCGGATTCTCTCTGGCTCCTGTTTGTCCTTTATAAAGACCACCTCAAATATAGCGATATGGCACAAAATATATATCTTACATTTTGCAAACAATTTCCCAATGACCCGCGCGCAAAAGAGAACACCAACCCGAATCCAGAAAAACAAGAATCAGAACAAACACAGAATTCCAATCAGGAAGCAGCCCTCGCTGAATGGGTTGCAGGCCTCAAATGTCACAAGGCACAGGATTTTTCAGGCGCAATCACCCATTACAAACAAGCGCTTCATCTGGATAAGAACTGTCTTAACGCAGCGTATAACCTCGGCCTCATTTATAAGACCGAAGGAAACCCCGTCCTGGCAAAAGACCAGTTCTTTCACTGTCTTTCAATAAATCCAGATATGATAATGGCCAGATATATGATGGGTGTAATATACTGGGAAATGAAAAATAATGCTCAGGCAATTGCTCAGCTCAAAGTCGCTATAGCAGTTAAACCGGATTATGCCGACGCCCACTATCTGCTCGGCCTGATATATGAAGCTGAAAAAAACAACAAGAGCGCAAAAGAACATCTGCAACGTTATCTGAATCTGGAACCTGCCGGACGCTTTGCTAAAACATCGGAGAAATTGCTGAAAGATATATCCACTAAAAAGCCGCCTATGCCTGACCTCAGGTAGCAGTCGAACCGGAATTACCCGCTTATGGAACAGATCCGATCATTTAATATTGTTGATATCATAGCGCTGATCATCATCCTACTCGGCTCCATTCGCGGTCTTATCAGAGGCTTGAGCGCCGAAATCGCAGGCTTTATAAGCACGATAACAGCTTTATGCATGGGCTTGTATTTCTTTCGTCCATTCGGTTCATGGTTCCTCGAAAACACAAGATTAACAAAATGGTCCGCACATGCCGTTGCGTTCGTAGTAACCATAATTGCCGCTATAATAGCCATGGCCCTGCTCCGTTCCGCCATGAAATACATCATAAAAATCGTTGTCAATCCGAAAGCTGACAGATTGGGCGGACTAATTGCCGGCTTCATTTCTTCCAGTATCATCATTATTATCATATTTATGACCGTGAACATGCTGAACGACAAATACTGGAACAGAATCTTCAAAGAGAAATCCTTTATAGGATCCATGGTCGGAAACTGCATCCCGCCCCTGGAAGAAATCGAGGAAATGGCAAAAGAACTACAGGCAGAAGTACAATGACGGGAATCCTTTCCAAAAGAATACTTGAAGATATTCGTTCCAGTAACGATATAGCCGATGTTATAGGTTCTTATTTCACAATCAAACGTTCAGGCTCCTCCTTTAAAGCCATTTGCCCGTTCCATAAGGAAAAAACACCTTCATTCCACGTTAACCTGCAACGCCAGATCTATCATTGCTTCGGGTGCGGCGCAGGTGGAGATGTTTTCGAATTTGTCATGAAATACGAAGGAGTGGACTTTCCAATGGCCGTTAAATTGCTCGCACAACGCGCCGGCATCACACTGGACTTCGAAGAATCAACAGATGAGAAAGGCACCGATAAAACAACTCTTTACAAAATTCATGAGGAAGTTGCCCGCTTCTACCAACGCTGTCTGCGGCAAATGAAATCGGCTTCCACCGCGCGGGAATACCTGCAGGAACGAGCGCTGTCCGGCGAAATAGCCGAGGAATTCATCTTAGGCTACGCGCCGGATAGATGGGACTCCATACTTAAATGGGCTGAAAAATCCAAATATAAAACTGCCTTGCTTGAACAAGCAGGCCTGATACTTAAAAGCAATAAACCAAACGCCAGCCTGAAATATTATGACCGATTCCGAAACCGCCTCATGTTTCCCATATGGGACCAGCAGGGAAGAATCATCGCCTTCAGCGCCAGGGCATTGGATGCAAAAGATAAATCCGCCAAGTATATCAACAGCCCCGAGACAGTCCTCTTTAAGAAAAGCAAAATGCTCTACGGCCTCGACAAAGCCAGACGTCACATCGTCGAATCACGACAAGTAATCCTTTGTGAAGGCCAAATTGATGTCATACGATGCCATCAAGCAGGATTTAAAACAGCAGTAGCCTCACAGGGAACGGCCTTTACCGAAGACCATGCCCTTATCCTGAAACGTTATGCCGATAGTGTCTGCATCGTCTTTGATCCGGATAAAGCCGGCCAGGATGCCGCAGTCAAAACAACAACGATTTTCATGACGTCCGACTTTGCCGTGCGTATCGCACAACTTCCTCGCGGAGAAGATCCCGATTCCTTCATACGCAAACAAGGCGCTGAAGCTTTCCGGAAAATTATTGACCGGGCACTTTCGGCTGTAAGCTTTCAGATAGAGATTTTGTCGCAAAGAGAAAAAAATGACACTGAAATCGGTGTAATGCGAATCGCGAGATCAGTCCTTGAAACAATCAGCTTCAGCACTAACTCCGTACAGAAAGCAAAGTTGATCCAGGAAGCCGCTGGACGACTGAACCTGCCGGCTTCAGCTCTGAATGATGATCTCAGCCAGATGCTCAGGAAACGCAAGAACCGGTCCAACGACCATGCCGACACCGAATCAAAACCGACCTTGAACGAACAGGCAATCCCCGCCGAAGAAACAGCCTTGTGCGAACATATGGTACACATATCGGATCACCCCGAACTCGCACCTGTCATAAAAAAATATCTCCCTCTCTCTATGCTGGAAAATACGATTTGCCGTGCCGTCGTAAAGGCATGTCTGACTTCACTGGAAAATGGACGCAGCATTCAGGATATTGTTCGCGAATACGATGAATCACCCGAAGACCTGCAGAGATTCGCCGCCAAGGTACAGATGGCTCCAACCAAAACAAGAGCTGAATTCGTTCGACTCGATTCAGTTAAAGATATTATTCTCAAACTATGGCGAAATAAGCTCAAGAAACAACGCTCCGAACTCGACAAACAGAAAATAAACGAAAACCAGCAACACCAGATTACATGTGATTTGAACACTTTGAAACACTGGACAGATGGCTCTGCCGTAATTGAAATGCATATCCAAGAGGAAAACGCACACCAGTAACAACACGGTGACTGATCAAACACCAACCCGGCAATTAATTATCCCCTGTCTGAACTCGTGCAATAAGCGGGCTTATCCGGTCTTCACCGCATTTATTCAGGATGAACATCAAGTTTGTAACCTACTTTGGGTACGGTCTTGATGTGTCTCGGCGCATCGCGACCGAGCTCAACCTTTTTACGCAGATTCGCCACAAAGTTGTCCACCGTCCGGGCTGTACCGTCGTAACCCCAACCCCAAATACGCTCAAGAATGATCTCCCTGGTGAAAACCTGCCCCGGCGAATCAGCCAGAAGGCACAGGATGTCGAACTCTTTGGCTGATAGATTTGTTTTTGTGCCGCGTACTTTCACGGTTCTTGCCGATCGATCAATGGTAACATCTCCAAACGACAATATCGGCCTGTCCTGTTCTGCGGAGCGTTGTCTTCTAAGCATCATATCTATGCGGGCAATAAGCTCAGGAAGATCGAACGGTTTGCTCATGTAATCGTCTGCACCAAGATCAAGGCCTGCCACCTTGTCGGGCGTTGTGTTTAAAGCCGACAAAATCAGAACGGGCACTTTCTCGCCACGCTTGCGGAGCTCCTCAAGAATATCCAGACCCGTCCAACCCGGCATCATGATGTCGAGGACAATCAGGTTCGGACGTGCGTCGAAGGCCATCTGCATGCCCTTTTCTCCATCCGGGGCCGCGAGCACATCGTAGCCGTGAAGTACAAGATTCATAGTCAGACCTTCACGCAAAGCTCTGTCGTCTTCGATTACAAGAATAACGTCCTTCCGGCGCTTGTTACTGGAAGAGCTTTTGCTCATAAATCATTCTCCATCGCCGGAAGGCTTATCGTGAAAGATGAACCTTCATCCTGCCGACTGCTGACGAAAATCGTGCCGTTGTGCTGATATATCAGGTGCCGGGCTATGGCCAGGCCAAGTCCAACACCACCCGTTTCTCCCCGGTCTCTGCGCTCTGCGCGATAGAATGGTTCAAATATGCGCTTCGCCTCAGCGGTTGTAAGACCAATTCCATTGTCCTTCACTTCAATAATCACATGGTCGACCATGTCTTGCGCACTGACACTGATCTGTTTCTGCCTGCCGGTGTATTTATACGCGTTCGTAAGCAGATTCAGGATAACAGCGTTCAGTGCTTTTGCGTCGTGCTGTACATAAAGCTGAGTCTCTATCGAGGAAGCAATGACAAGTTCATTGGGTGGAACCATTGTGTTGAATCGATCAATGGCGCCATATACGGCCTCAGATACGGATTTCGTTTCCATGTTTAGTTCCATCATGTCTTTTGATGAAGCTCGCCATGTCAACATCCTGTCGATCATAACATCAAGCCACGTTGTCTCACGCAGGATTGTAGCGATACACCGGGAAACCTGCTCAGGATCGTCGGCCAGCTTGCCCGACTGCAGTGTCTGGGCATAAAGCCTGATCGCGCTGAGCGGCGTGCGGAACTCGTGAGATATGTTTGCGATGAAATCAGCCTGCTGACGAGCAAGACGGGCCTTTCTTCCCGTAAACACCAGTGCCAGCAAACTGCAGCCTGCAGCTGTAACAGTGAAAGATATGATCAGTACACCTGTGACAATGCCGCCGGTATCTTCAGCCATAAGAATTGCAACGATACCAACCGCCGTTGACAGCATGACCGGCAGCAATACACCTGCCGCAATAATAACGATCACACTCGTAAGATTCAAGTTTAAGCTGAAACGCTTCATCACGGATATATTAAAGCAGATCTGCCGGATATTCAACAGCTGAAATGCCAATGCTGCTTAACGCTAACCCGTGAAATAAACGGGCTAATGCACATGCTGTTCGCACACTTTTCGGAAGTGATAGCCCGAAATAGCCAGGGTAACCGCAAGCGGAAAAAGGGCCGGCCTTCGAAAAGAAGTCCAGATCAGGAGCTTCCAGTAATGCAGACGTTCCTTGCCCAGAATGCCCAGCCTGTAGATTGAACGCAGTAAAGCCATCAACTCACAAAGGGGCGGTACACGCCTGTCTTTCGGAGCCCGGTATTCAAGCAGCAATGTCCTGATCCGTTCATAATAATGACGCGGGGCATAAATGTGGTTCAGAATCTCCCTGTAACCCTTGAGCAGTCGGTCAAGATCCATAACAGGCACTATGTTCGTCGTTCCCTCAACATTGTCACCCGATGTTAAACCACGAAGGCGGCCATCCTTCTCCATGCGTTGATAAAGCTGAGTTCCCTTGGGGGCCTGCAAGATACCAACCATGGCAGTTACAATGCCGCTCTTTTGAATAAACTCTATCTGCTTGCGGAATACGGATGGCTTGTCACTGTCGAAACCAACAATAAAACCGCCTTGTACCTGCAGACCAGCCCGTTGGATTTTCTTCACATCCTCAACAAGATCACGGTGTTCATTCTGCTTCTTGTTGCATTCGGCCAGGGATACTTCATCGGGTGTTTCGATTCCGACAAAGACCGTATCAAAACCAGCTTCCACCATCAGATCCATCAGTTCCTTGTCATCAGCCAGATTAATCGATGATTCGGTCTGGAATGTGATGCCTTTCTTATCCTTCCGCCATTCAATCAGACGTGGAAGCAAGTCAGCTTTGAGATGCTCCTTATTGCCGATAAAGTTGTCATCCACAAAGAACACCTTGCCTCGGCATCCGCAGGAACAAAGTCCATCCAGTTCAGCAATGATCTGTTCCGTACTCTTTGTTCGCACACGACGACCGAGCAGTGAGGTGATGTTGCAGAAGTCACAGTTGAACGGGCAACCGCGTGAGTACTGGATTTCCATGGCATGGTAACGATTTATATCTATCAAATCCCATACGGGTGAAGGAGTAGCCTTCATATCCGCAAAATCAACTGTTGAATAGATACGTTTGGCCCGGCCATTCTTGAGGTCTTTAAGAAAGTGCGGCAGAGTGATTTCCGCTTCGTTTAAAACAAAATGATCCACGCCTTCAAACGCCTCATGTTCCATCGTGAAAAGCGGACCACCTGCAACAACTTTCAGATTGGCCTCATTGCAACGCGCCACTATCTCGCGAGCTGATTCCTTCTGGACAACCATGCCGCTTATGAACGCGTAGTCTGCCCATGCAAGATCTCTGTCGCACAGCTTGTCCACATTCAGGTCTACCAGCCTCTTCTCCCATAGTTCAGGCAGTAATCCCGCCACAGTCAGGAGTCCAAGTGGTGGAAATGACGCTTTTTTGCCGACAAAACTGAGAGCATGCTTGAAACTCCAGAACGTGTCCGGGACCTTCGGGTATATCATCAGAATATTCATGGTAAAACATCCTTTCCTTTTTCTATATTTATGGAAAGGATGCCAGACGCATGTCATGATTTTGTCATGAAATGAATTTTTTTAAACAATTCCCCTTGGCCCGTTTATTTCACGAGAATTGTGCAATGTTCACCTTTTGGGGCTTCAATATACCCTTTTTCACGGGGATTGCTCAGAGTTTGTCTTTCGACGTATTGAAGGGTTAATCTTGAGCAATGTGCGTATGCACCGCGTCGAAAGACAGAAAACGCTGGATCGCTGAAAATGCCCATACTTCGCCGATAAACTACTCAGGATAAGTCGGCTCAATAAATCCGCAAGGTCTGCTTCCCTCTGTTTTTATACCAGTAAGCACTTCATAGCAAATTGTATCACACCACTCCGCAATTTCATCAGCCCATATGGATTCCTCACCCTGAGTCCCCATAAGCACAA
>JAQBFJ010000074.1:0-2540 GCA_032123435.1 Verrucomicrobiota bacterium | reverse complement strand
CATCACCTGTGTCAGAACAAATACCACCTTACATTTCAAATTGTTTATAATTCTATCCATGCCGTCAGCAAGTTCATTTGCCAGCCTGACTTCATCTATGCCGCCGTCTTTATCATCCAACCAACGACCCAGATAAGAATTAACATTTAATCCGACCATATTCGTACAATCGGCAAGATCATTTTCAGCCAGTATTGCGCGCACCCGTTCTGCCGGCGCCGCAATATCCACAAATGCCGCATCCGCGTACACCATGATTTTGCCACCGTCAACCCCAACGCTTTTCAAAAGATCAGCGGAATCCTGCTCTCTTACGAAAATATCGTCACACAGATTACACACAAATCCGGCAAACTTGCGTCCGCACCGCGTCTCAAGAGGCCCAACACCTACCAGCAGACACACAACCTTCTTACGAAACAATTTCGCGAAAGGAACAAGAAGAACCAGAAATATCAAAAAGTTAAACAGCGGATTGAACAGTTTGACATCGAATATAATACCGTCCGTAATCAGAACAATGTCGGATCGCAGGATAGACAACAGAGTTGGAATACCAAGCAGCCGCAGACTGAAATTCCACGGCATCATGGGCACCGCCCTCGCGACACTTCTGTCGTATCGACTGTATAAATCACTCTTTCTGGGTACGGGCACTTCAAATTCAGTGCCAGGCCTGATCCGTGACAAATTATAAATTATCGACGATAATATCGCCGCGTCCCCAGCATTTCTGCCGGAATTAGAGCCAAGAACACAAATCCGCTTGCTCATAATAACCCCTCACCACGATACCATGCCGCCGTCCGCGCAAGACCATCAGCTAAACTCACTTTAGGAGAATAACCCAGCATGGATTTTGCCTTCGAAATGTCAAATGCCCTGCTTTTCGTGAAAAAATCCACACGCCTCCGATAGATAGGCGGAGAAATGCCCAAGGGGATACATACTTTTTCCATTACACTGCCTAACATCTGCACGGGCCATGCCGGCACACGGACGCGAGGCGGTTTAACACCCAACGTGTCGGCGATCATTCTGAACAGCTCATTCAAAGGCACATATTCTCCACCCGCGATAATAAACACGTCACCATTTAAAATATCCGCTTCCATGGCAAGAAGAAAACCATCTACAAGATCATCTATATAAACAGTATGAAACATTGGCTTGCCGCTCCCTACAATCACGAACCGGCCACTATTGATCATCCTGAACAGTTTCAACAACCTCAGATCGCCAGGCCCGTAAATGGAAGCCGGACGCACCACCAACCCGTTCATCTGCCCGCTTCTGAAATAATTCAAAGCCAGTTTCTCTCCCTCCATCTTGGTAACCTGATAAATGTCGCCCGGATTATAGGCTGTATTTTCATTCGCAGGCGGATTAGCTATATGACCGCAAACACCTATAGTACTACAATGAATGAATCTCTTAACTCCTGCTTCATGCGCCGAATCAAGAAGGAAACGCGTTCCGTCAACATTCACCCTGTAATATTCACTGTCCGGCACGCCGGCACGCCGAAATAATGCCGCAATATGAAAAACATGAGTACAACCGGCCACCATCCGTTTCACATCCTCTAAGTTTCCGATATCACCGGAAATCACCTCCACTCCGGCTTTTTCAAGTAAACTGGTATCCCCAGACTGCCGAACAGAGCCGCGAACTTCATGTCCATTTTCAGCCAGCCTGCGCGCCAGGGCTCCGCCGGTGAACCCTCCGGCCCCTGTTACAAGTATCTTTTCAGTCATTTCACCCTCTTAATCATTTCTAATGATCATCGTTTCACCAACATGGATTCTATTTTCTTTGACCTCACTGCTGCTGAAGGTCTTGCCTGATATCGGCAATCTAGCGCCCGTAATAGTGTCCCACATGCCTATCTTTACTTGATATTTTCCAGCCGTAAGATTCGACACGCCGCTACAACTTAACGGAACCAGGGTCTCCGCGCCTATCATACCATCAGACACGGAACAGCTCGCAACATGAACCTGATTACCTTGTTCATCAACCAAATGCACGAATAACTGATTCTTGTCCATATCCGGAACGCTAAGACCATTCATATTCAGACCACAATAAAATCGAGCTGATTCGTTTCCATCTATTTTTTCCGGAAAAACAAAATGCGTCAGTTTGAATGATTCTCCAAACATGATGCCTGTATAACGATCCGGCACGGGAACACCGTAATTTGCAGGATACCTGTTCAACCATAACGGTTTCCTGCCATCAGCCTTCCATGCTTTGAAATCAGCAAGCATACGCGCCGTGTCCGGCGTCAATCTCCACGATTGCAAACTTATCGTACCAGCCAGACATCTTAACCTTATCCGGAATTCATATGGTGCGAAGGTTTTGGCAAACGGAATCCTCACAGTTTGTAATCCGCGCGTAATAACACATTCAACGTTTCTTTCAGACCCATCTTCAAAACCAGCCACACCCATCTCGTCCAGTATTATTTTTGCACTCTCGGATAAACCAATAATATCACATTCAAGCACATACGCACCACAGGCCAGAACAGT
>JAQBFJ010000073.1:0-4659 GCA_032123435.1 Verrucomicrobiota bacterium | reverse complement strand
GGCGTGCCTGACTGCTGGTTTAAACTGGTCAATGATGTTTCAGACGAGAATTGGACTATGAGTTATCTCTGGCATGAACTCGTAAACAGAAGACAGGATGAAAGAACAATAAGCTATGCGGAATGTCATGACCAGGCTCTTGTCGGCGGCAAAACATTGATATTCGAACTTATTGATGCGGAAATGTATCACTTCATGAGAACATCCGATAACAATCTCATGGTTGATCGAGGTATGGCCCTGCATAAAATGATCAGGCTGGCTTCACTCACGACAGCCGGGCATGGGTATCTCAATTTTATGGGCAACGAATTCGGACATCCCGAATGGGTTGATTTTCCGCGTGAAGGAAATAACTGGTCGTATCACTATGCAAGACGTCAATGGCATTTACGTGATAATACAGAGCTCAAGTATCATCAGCTTGCCGCGTTTGATGTTGCCATGATCGAAATGGTAAAAGAAAAAAATACGATCGCCGCCGGATTGCCCCGGCTGATTCTGCTCAGAGAAGAAGAAAAAATTATCATATTTGAACGGAGTGGACTGCTTTTCTTTTTCAATTTTCATCCGTCAAGTTCGGTAGCCGACTACACCGTTGAGCTTCCGCCTGGTGAATACACGCTGGTCATGAATACAGACGAGACCAGATTTGGCGGTCAGGGCAGAATCAAAAACGGTCAATGTTATATTCCAAAAGCGTTCAAGGACAAATCCACATTACGGCATTTAATACAGATATATCTTCCATGCCGCGTTGCCATGGTCTTGGCAAGATCATAAAAAAAAAGGGGGGGGAGCCGGGGCTGGGTAGTGGTTTGTCTTCTTTTCTTCAAAAACCGTGTAAAACAGGCAATTCCTGAATTCTCAGGTGTTTTTTGCCGTTTTTCGTATTTAGCATCCATATGTAGGGGCTTCTTTGGTTAAGACATACCACATATTGACAAATTTTGAAAAAACGCATTTTTTATATTGACTATTTAGTCAGTCATGACGAAACTCCCGACCATGAACAGTGAGTCAAGCACAATGGTACAGGTTAAGGAAAAGGATGACCAGCGAGTGGAAACGGAAATAAAACCCTCGCGAAGCCAGAAGCGCAGTATCGCAACGCGCCGGAAACTTCTTGCCGCCGCACGTTCGGTTTTTTCAGAGAAAGGTTTTGACCTGACTCGCATTGACGATATCACCGAACGCGCTGATGTGGGCAAGGGAACATTCTATAATTATTATCAGACAAAAGAAGAACTCATTGGAGAACTTATCAATCATGTGTTGAAAGAGCTGGTTAAGCTTCTCAAGGAAAATTGCCAAGGTATTACCGACCTTACGGAATTGATAAATTCTCTTATTGGCACTCATATCAAATTTTTTTCTGATCGCTGGGAAGATTTCGTTCTCTTCTTTCAGGGCAGGACGGATCTTACACTGCAGTACGGATATAAGGGCATAGACGCGCCTTTCCTGAATTATTTCAAACAGGTCGAAAAACTGATCGCTACGGTCATGCACCACAGATTGCCGCCAAACGTTCTAAATAGAATAGCATGTGCGGTTGTAGGGTTTGTGTCCGGATATTATTCATTCGCTGTAATTGCTTCCAACGATGACGACATTGACGAGGTGTTCAAGTCATTGCGAGGAGCAATTGTAGCCAGTTTGGTACGTTTTATCAAGGAAGCGGTAACATCCGCGGAAAAGGAGAAAAATTAATGCGAACATGTGAGAAATCTGCAGTTCCTCGCTTGAAAAATAACGGTCGGGTACATGCATGCACAGCACAACGGCGTACGGTGGGAATAAAAACATCACGCATTGTCAGTGAGGCCGTAAATAAATCAGCATGGGGTATTGCTGCCAGCATAGATATTTACAACTGCAATCCGGAAACAATCCGCAACGCCGACAAAATTCGGCAGTTTGTTTCCGAATTGTGCGATCTTATACAGATGAAACGATTCGGTGAAACTGTTGTGGTCAATTTTGGCGAAGATGAACGTGTCGCCGGGTTCTCAATGACTCAGCTCATTGAGACATCTTTGATATCAGCGCATTTTGCGAACATGACGAATGCTACCTATCTGGATGTGTTCAGCTGTAAGCCCTATGAGCCGCGCATTGTGAAAGATTTCGCAATGAAGTTCTTTGGGGGCTCCCGCTGTCGAATGCATTCTAATCTGAGACTTTAGACATGACCGGTTTTCGCGTTGTAACCGACCTCGATGAGTGTCAAGCCATATGGATGGCCGTAACTCCTTCAGAATTTATTACAGATCTGTGGGCTGTTCGGGAGTGTTTCCATCGTCATTACCGGAATGAACCGTATTTTATCGTTGCCGAAGATGATAGAGGAATAAGCGGTCTTTTGCCGCTCAGCCGGGTTGAGAAACTGCAGTGCTATCATTATTTTCCGGGCGAAACGTGGCATGGCAAGACATGGCTTGAACAGAATCGCATCTTTTCGTGCGATGGTGTTTTCGCTGAACTGCTCGCGCATTGTCCATCAGTATATCGTCTTAATTATCTCCTGCCGGAACAACATTTGGCGGAAGCGGGAGCAGTTGTGGACGAGTTAGGCTATCTTTTTCACCCGCCCCGCTATGAGTATAATATAGAAAATTATTACGAGGAGTTTTCCCGGAAATCAAGCAAGCGGATGAAACGCGATATTGAAAGCATTGAGGAACTGGGCGTAACGTATCGTTACAATAACCTCGCGGATTTTGAATATATAGCCGACCTCAGCATCAAACGGTTTGGCGAAGATTCATATTTTTCCGATAAACGGTTCAGAGAGAGTTTTCGATCACTTATGCATTATTTCAATGAGAATGAAATGCTGCGTATCACCACGGTCATTATCAATAACATACTGGCGGCAGTTGATGTTGGATGTATATATCGTGGAACTTATACATTGCTCGCCGGTGGTACTCATTGGGCATTTCCAGGTGTTGCCAAGCTGATAAATATGCACCACATGAAATACGCGTGTGAACAGAAATTAAAGACGGTCGATTTTCTCTGCGGCGACTTTTCATGGAAGAAGCTTTTTCATCTGACTCCAAGACCTCTTCATGTTCTCTCAAATATGTCTGCGCAACCATGCCGTTCTGAAACCAATGTGACAGAGAATGCAATCTTTGCTTGATAAACATGTGCTGGTTGTGGGAACTACGGCTGATTATATTGATATAATTAACCAGCGTTTTCACGACAGAATTATTTTTCTGACCGATTCCCTGGAACGCAGCGGTGCGTCGGAGTCGCCTGTTCCGTTTCCAAGGGAACTACTATGCGATCTGAAACGTTACGATGAAACTATAAGAAAACTTTGTGAACACCTTAATCGCTGGGATATTAAACTCAGCGGCATTACCTGTTTTGACTGTGAGTCTCTCGCGTTGGCCGCGCGTATTGCCGACATTATGGCTTTGCCTTATATTTCGCTGGAATCCGTACTGTTATGCAGGAATAAATACGCCTCTAAACAGAAATGGCGTGAAGCGGGATTGCCATGCCCCCGCGCGAGAACAGTCAATAACCTGCTTGAGGCCGAATCATTTCTGGATCAGATACAGGGACCTGTTGTCATCAAGCCGGTTGCCGGCAGTGGAAGTGAATACGTTTTTTTTTGTTCGAGCAAAGACGAGTGCCGAACCGCCTTTCAGACACTGGATGTCAAACTCAGTGAGCTTCAAAACAATCCGAACAAGCCCCTGTATTCACGCGATATTTCCGAAACCATTACGCGACAGACGTATGTTGCCGAAGAGTTTGTGCAAGGTACGGAATATAGCTGTGACTTCGTTATGGATGCCGACCGGCTGGAAATAATACGTATTACAAGAAAGATACTGGCGCCTGAATCGTCATTTGGAACAACGCTTGCCTATGTTGTGCCGACAAACCTGCCGTTGCCACTTGATGAAGAACAGTTTCGCGCGCAGATCAGGAAAGCAGCCAGTGTTCTTGGCTTGAAGCGTGCAATATGCATGCTCGATTTTATTGTGCGGGATGACAAAGCGATAATGATAGAAATGACACCCCGGCCGGGTGGTGATTGTCTGCCGCCTCTGATTTTGAAAAGTGCCGGACTGGACATGCTGGGTTTTGCCATTGCTTTCGCCGAGGGCATCTTTCCCTCTGTCCCGGAAAGGTCGAAGTGGAAAAAGCTTGTCGGTCTACGTCTGTTTGCATCTACTCCAGGCATTATAAGAAAGCTTGATGTAAGGACATTGCAAAAGGATAAACGTATAACCGAATGTCACATGGAATACGGGCTGGGTCACAAAGTTGTTCTGCCGCCCGAAGATTATGATTCCCGAGTGTTGGGTTATGTTGTTTTTGAACCTTCATGTTATGACGAAATAGATAAGGAATGCCGCGAAATAGCAGGTTTTTTGAAAGTGGAAACGGGATTAGAATGATAAAAGACGTTGATAATATACTGCAAAAAACAGCCGCGTGCCTACGTGAAATTACACCGGAACTTGAAGCCGGCGAAATACGCTCTCTTGTGAAAGACTTTATCGGGAGAAAAGAAGAATTCCTGGACTTGCGCAGGAAATACGGATCGCCCCTTTATGTGATTGAACCGGAAGTCCTGCGTGAGCGCGCGCGACAGTTCGCCTGCGCTTTCGCGAAAGAATTGCCGGA
>JAQBFJ010000072.1:0-17432 GCA_032123435.1 Verrucomicrobiota bacterium | reverse complement strand
GTCAAGAGCCCAATTATTAACGGCACATACGCGAGCAGAAAAAGTAGACCTGAGCAAGACAACGTGACGACTATCTACATGGGAGGAGAGACGAAACATGATGGTGCGGGCGATAGTGATCAAGCAGAGCTAAGACTTGCTGGCGAACAAGTAACTACAAGAAAGCTGCTTGCCGGCGCGCGACTTGGCTTTAAGGCCAAAAGTCCTGCCGCGAGCTCGCTAATTGGACGTCTTCTTACACGCAAACAATCTGAACCAAAGGATCAGAGACAAAGTCTTCCTGAAGGCCAAGAACTAGAAATGTTGCGCGAATACAGCGAAGAAGATGTCTTCGGTGACGAATCCTCTTTAGCCACAGAAGGTAACTTGCTTGTTGGCATCATGGCCGATAAGAACGGGGTCGAAACACTCTCAGAAACCGACATTACATTTAGTAAAGACGGTGACGGAGTCGGCAATGTGGAAAAAGGAGGGGCGGAAGAAGCACCAGGCTCAGGTTCTAGCCTCAGAATACGGGGCGGCGGTGACGACTTTATCGCACTGGATGCCGACGTGCGCGAGAGAGACGAGGATGCTGAGTGGCGTGATGACTATATAGCCCTAGACGCCGCCCCCGACCTGCATAACGAAGAAGATCAGGAGTACAAGTATTATGAATCGGTGCCCCCTGATAGGGTCCAATCTGCAGAACAGAACATAGAGAAAGCGCAAGAGGAACTCGTAGTCGCCCGCGGTAGAATAAGCGAGTTAAGATTTGGCTCCACGAAAGCCCAAAAGAAGCAATCCGCCGGGCTTCCTGTATCTAGGCTACAAACAATCCCGGAAGATCGAGAAGACATCTTTGCCCGTAAGTATAAGAAGGAACCCGAAGATGAACCGCCGACCGGGCCGAAATTCAAAGCGGCGGGTGTTAATCCTTTCTTCGCGGCGACTGACAAGCCGTTCTCGACATTCGCTATTGATGTCGATACTGCCGCCTATACACTCGCGCGGAATTACATGGCACAAGGGCTACTGCCGCCGGCGGAATCAGTGCGCACAGAGGAGTTTATTAATTTCTTCGACTACGCCTACAACGCGCCCAAACATGAAACGTTTAGAATCTACACCGAATGCGCGCCGTCAAAGTTCGGACACGGCTTGAACATGCTCAAGATTGGCGTGAAAGGACGACGACTTGGCCGTGAGGAACAGAGACAAGCCGTTCTTACATTCCTTATCGACACTTCCGGGTCAATGAATCAGCCGGACAGGCTGGGCCTGGTCAAGAAATCTCTGCGCATGCTGGTCGAACAACTCGCGCCGCACGACCTTGTCGCTATTATCCAGTACGATTCCCACGCAAGACTCGTGATCGAACACACGCCGGCCACTCAAAAAGAACGCATACTCCAGGCGATCGATAACATACAGTGCAGTGGGTCCACGAACCTGGAAGAAGGAATGCAGAGAGCATACGGGATCGCTGCCGGGAGTTTCGTCAGCGGCGGCGAGAACCGCGTTCTACTGCTCTCCGACGGCGTCGCCAATCTCGGCACCGCCGCGGCCGAAGATATACTCGGCCAGGTCCAGGCATGCCGCAAACAGGGCATCTATTGCTCAGTCTTCGGGTTCGGCATCGGCACGTATGACGACACAATGCTGGAAACGCTCGCCAATAAAGGCAACGGCACATATACTTTCATAGACTCCGAGTCCGAAGCAAAACGCGTGTTTGTCGACGATCTAGCCGCCACGCTGAACACAATCGCTTCGGACGTCAAAATTCAAGTCGAGTTCAATCCGAACCACGTAAAACGCTATCGCCAGCTCGGCTATGAGAACCGCCAGCTCAAGAAGGAGGATTTCCGTAACGACACTGTTGACGCCGGCGAGATTGGTTCCGGCCAGTCTGTGACCGCGCTTTATGAAATAGAATTGGCTGCGGGCCGCAGAGAAATGACTCAAGGGCCGATTGCGGTTGTGAGAGTGAGGTACCGCAGAACCGACAACGGAAAGGTCGAAGAGATTGAACGGACTATTACCGACGTAGATATCGGCCGCCGGTTTGATGAAGCCAGCGCCAGATTCCGGCTCGCCGCCGCCGTTGCCGAATATGCCGAAATCCTGCGTAACTGCCCGCATGCGGCCGGAAGTGACTATAACGACGTCGCCGAAATCCTTCGCCCTGTTGCCCTTGAGCTCCACCTCGACGGCAAAGTGCAGGAACTGTTGCGAATGATCGAAGCCTCTGAAGGAATGGCAAGGGGAAATTTTTGAGAGTATGAGAATATGAAAGTCTGGACATAGAAAAGGAACGTGAATATGAAAAAAGTGCTTACTGCAGTATTGATGACATGCCTGTGTGGGATAACAGCAGTTCTCGCAGAAATGAATGTAACTGTTTCCAATCTTGAGCTCAAAGGAGAAATTGAGGAAGAGAATATTACCTTCATGTTGACGATGCAGGTCAACGCGCGGGAGAAGAACATCATATTGCCGCTCGTAATCGGCAACGTCGCTTATCTCGACGGAAAACTTCCCAAGAGATCCGAACTGGTGCGTGAGGGGGACAAATACTCCCTGAAGCTGGGATCCTCTGGAAAACAATCCATAACGTTCAATTTCGCGAGCAAACCGATAAAAGACGGTGACTGGCGCCGGACCAGTTTTTCGATCCCCGCCGCCAGCGTGCGCAAGCTATCAGTAATTTGCGATCGCGATGACCTGGAAGTGCAATTTCCCGGAGCACTCAATGTTAAGCGGGAGAAAAACAAGGAAAAGACAGTTGTCACCGCGTTTCTCGGCATTACGGATGAATTCACTGTCGTCTGGAAACCGCAGATCAAGAAGCTTGATTCCGAACTGGTTGTTACGTGCGGCGCTAATACCATTGCGACCGCGAGCGTGGGTGCGTTGCGACTAGACACCATATTTACCTACACAATTATCCAAGGCAGTCTTAATAAACTGGTATTAACACTTCCAGACGTGAACGTAACCCAAGTGCATGGCAACGACATACAGGACTGGCGCATAGACAGAACGGACACGAAACACCCCAAACTGATCGTTTCACTCAGCAGGTTGAAAGAAGGCATTTATCCGCTCCAGGTAACCAGTGAAATGGTACTTGCTAAATTCCCTTGCGAATTTGTCCTGCCGGTAATGACACCCGTGGGCGTCTTGAGGACAAGCGGTTTTCTCATGATCGGGGCAGACAGTGCCATAAAACTGCAGATAAACAAATCGGCCGGGCTAACGCAGGTGGATCAGGCGTCATTCCCCGTAATCGCGTGCCAGCCCGAGGGCTACGCCCCCGTACACCGCCCGAGACCAACACGCAGTACGTACGCTTACCAGTACGCCAACATGCCGTACACTCTTGACCTGAAAGCCGACGACATCGTCACATCATTAGTCGCCGACAACAGGCTAGTCCTGTCTTTTGCCGATAACGAACTCTCATTCGACGCATCCCTTGAGATTGACATAAAGGATGCACCTGCGCGTGAGATTCTCATTGAAACAGATCCTGACGAAGACTGGACGGTCACAAGCGTCACTGGCCGGCATGTATTTGAAGCCGACATGGATGTGCGTCATGAAAACAATAAGCGCGTGATATACGTGCCGTTCAAACAGGCTGTCGAAGGTGTCGCGCTGATCAATATCCGTATGGAAAAATCTCTCAAGCCCAACACAACATCTTTCAGCAGTCCGAAGTTCGCCGTACTGAAAGCTAAGTCGGAACGTGGTTATCTTGTTATTGCTGCAGAAAAGGGCGTACGGTTGAAGAATGCCAAGATATCCGGCTTGCGCGAGGTCCATACCGGCTCGGCCCCCGTACGCGTGGCCGACGCACAGCAGGCGTTTCGGTTCAAGGAATCCGGATGGAGCATCACGGTCGACATCGAGAGGACCACTTCGTCAATTCACTCTGAGGTATTCCATCTCGTCTCCTTAGGCGAGGGAGTCTCATATTGTAGTGCTGCGATAACGTACCACATAGGGGGCGCGCCTATACAGGAATTCCAAGTACGCGTGCCGGAGACCATCGAGTCGGTCGAATTCATGGGTGCCGATATCGAGGGTTGGACGCGCGACGGTGAAACATGCACGGTCAGACTGCAAGTAAAGATCATGGGCGATTACACTCTTCTCGTGACCTATGATAAGCAGTTTGATCCCGACATGGCAGACATCCCTGTCGGCGTGGTGGAAACGGTCGGTACGGAAAGCGAAGTGGGCTATATTGCAATGGCAAGTGCGGCAAGCCTGAAACTTGCCGAGGCCAAACCCCTGCCGGACTCCATCATAGAGATCGACCGTGACGAAATCCCAGCCGCTTATTCGGCTCCCATAACCGATCCGATAATACGCTCGTACAAGTACGTGCGGAACCCTCACACGGCATTGATACGGGTTGAGCCTTACAAGACAGAACAACTTCTTGGCCAGATAGCCGACTATGTCACACTCTCTACTATGATCAGCAAGGACGGTGAATCCGAGACAACTGTGACGTATTACATAAAGAACGCGTCACGTCAGCATCTTGTGGTCTTGCTGCCAGATGAAGTGAAACTATGGTCAATAAAGCATATCGATGAAAATGGAAACAAAGAGGACGTGCTGTCGCAGGAAAGCGCGCAGGGAATACTCATACCGGTGGCCAGACCCAGGGATCCGAATAGGCCGACGAGAATTGAACTCATTTATGCTCAAAATCACGGCAAGCTAGGTTTCTGGCGAAGTTGTCTAGGTCGGTTCAAGTTTGTGGCCCCACTGCTTTCCGAGACGCACAGCACTTTCGCGAGTTGGGCAATAATCGTTCCAGCCAACTTTGCTGTTGCGGACGTCAAAGGCAATATGAGTTCAATATCCATGCCGTCGGCATCGGGCCTTCTCGGAGTTGTAAGAAAAACGTGGCGCCTGCTGTTAGCGGTCTGCGATGGACCCGGCCGATTCACCTTGGAACGGGCTCTGAATTATGATTTTGGCGGCCCCCGCGAACTGGAATTTACCCGGCCTGTCGGCCTCGCGGGTTGCGCACCACTGACCTTGAAACTCAGACTTGTTCCGGCATGGATGGGCAGTGCAGGGGTTCCTATCATGATGGTGTTCTGGCTTGTCGCGGGTCTTTTTCTGACAGCAGCGGCCGTTGCCCGGCAGAAAGGGCCGGCATTGACCGCGCTCGGTGTTACCGTCGTGCTTATTGGGCTCGCGCAGGGATCAGTCGGTCGTTCGATACTGGCTGTGCCACTCGCAATCATTGTCATCGTCGTCGTGGTACGGGTTTTGATCAAGATCGTGCCCAGGTTGGTCAAATACCTGTCTTCGCGTCTCCACCGGAGAAACATCGAGACCGAAATAGAACCGCCACCACTAGATGACGATCTGATGCCGTTTGAACCCGATGAGTTGGAGAAGCAAACAGGAGAACAGGAGAACGGGAGAATCGGGGAAAAAGAAGGAAGTGACGGGTACGTATCATTGAGAATGCTGTGTTGGATGTGCGTTGTTGGATTGTTGACAGGTGCTGTTATGGCCAAATCGCCGGCGCAGGAACCGTCCCAGCCTGCTGTGCCTGTCATGGAATCTTTGCTTGTGTCCATCCAGGGCCCGGGCACTGGAAAAGACATCGAACAGAGCGCGGAAATAACAGGAATCCTCCAGTTTACAGCAAAAGAACCGTGCTCCTTCGTTGTAGTGCCTTCGATAAGTGTGTTGACGAGCTTTGACCTTGGTTCCAGGAACCTGGAAATAACAAGCAGAAAAGAAGGATACGTTCTGAACGTCCGGCGTAAAGGCAGATACGAGGTCACGCTCCACGCACAAACGCCCGTCAAAGAAGAAGCTGGAGAATGGACGTTGGCTATTTACATGCTTGAAAGCATGAAGAACTCGGTAACAATGACACTCCCTGAACCCGGCCTGGACATCACGGCCGAAGAAGCGGTGCTATTCAAAACCACCGAGACGGAAACAGAAACACGGGCTGAAGCCGTGCTGGGACCGGCCAGGGTCGCGCACTTTGTGTGGCGGCCCAAGGCACGAGAGACAAAGCTGGAAGACGCAGTATTCTTCTGCGAAGTGAATACCCTTGCGGCCCTCCAGCCCGGCGTTGTTGATCTAGTAAGCCTTGTCCGGTACCAGATAGCCCAGGGTGAGATCAAGGATCTTGCCGTCCGAGTGCCTGAGAACATGAGCGTAACCGCCGTCAATGCGCCGGGGTTGGCCACTTGGAGCTTTGACCCCGACGCACGTCTACTGGAAGCCATTCTTAAAAAACCCATAAATGGCAGTTTCACCCTGACGGTTGCCACCCAGGTTGCGTGCGATGGCCTGCCTTACGATGCGGTCATAGGAGTGCTTCGCGTTCTTGATACTTCAAGGCAAAGGGGATCCCTTGCGCTGGCCGCTTCGGCCACGGTCCAAGTGAGCGTGGAGCAGATCAACGGGCTAAACCCGATGAACATAGAAGATTTCTCGCCTGCCGCCGTCTCAGCCGCAACGAAAGAAGGAGGTCGGTCCAGCGCAGGAATCACCATCAGGCGCGCATTCCGGTATCACCAAGCCGAAAAAGTGTCTGTAACAGTGCATACCGAACAAGTATTGCCCGAAATCCGTGTTGCGGAAACAGGCACAGTATCAATTGGTGACGAACGGATCGTGCTGTCTACGAAGCTTGAGCTGACAATAGCCAAGTCTGGCATTTTCTCGGCCAAGCTCGACATTCCGGCGGACTTTGACGTTGAAACGCTCACGGGGCGGGACGTGAGCCACTGGGATGAGATTAAGGAAGACGGCCACGGTGTTGTGGTTCATTTCACCAGACAGGTCACCGACCTGACGGACATCAACCTTGTGGTCGCGAGAATGGAGAAAGGTATTGAGGAACGAATAACCGTGCCGCGCGTCAAGATGGAAGACGCCAGGAAACACACCGGCAGGCTGACTATTTCCGGGGAACGAGGTATACGTATGATGGTCGAAAGCCACAGAGGCGTTGACATCAGAAAAGCCAGCGAAGAAGGAATTGGACAGGCAGGCGTGCTGGTATTTAATATCCTGCGTCCCACTTGGTCGATTGTACTCAAGACAGAAGTGATGGCGCCACTGGTGAAGCCGGAAGTGCTGCAATGGGTGGATATCACAGAAGGAATGCTGCAGTGCCGCGCATACCTCCGGTACAAGATCGAAAACGCGGGAATCAAAACATTCCGAATCAAGTCACCCATGCCTGGCATAACGCTGTCTGTTAGTGGGCGCAATATTGCCCGGGTGCATCAGGTGGACGAGCAAAAAGGAATATGGCAGGTGGACCTCCATAACAAGGTCGAAAACCAGTTCGGCATGACAGCTAGTTATCAGGTCCCTTATCATCCTGCCAAACGTGGCGTCAAAATTCTGCCACTGCGGACCGTTGATACGGAAGAACAAAGGGGCTACCTCGTTGTCACCTGCAGTGGACGCGTGCAGGTAGCACCGGCGGGCGAGCTCATCGGCCTCAAGCCGGAAGATCCACGCAATATACCCGCAGTGTTCGGAGCCGGCGATCTGTCCAATGCAATTAGATGCTACCGTACAGTCCGTTCCGAATACAAACTGGCCCTTTCGGTTGTTCGGCACGACTCTGCGCAGGTGCTTCCAGCCAGCATAAATCGAGTACACATGACATCCACGCTGTCCACAGACGACTCAATCCTCACCCGTGTTGCCCTGCTGATGACTGTTGAGGATCTGAGGTTCCTTAAGGTGAGCCTGCCGAATCCCGACGATTCTTTATGGACAGTGCTGGTGAATGGCAAAGAAGTGGCCGCGTCGCGTGACGGTGATCTCTATTGCATTCCTCTCGAAGAACAGGATGGGCAACGCGCCACGTCGGTTGATCTTGTTTATGCCGGATCATCATCCTCGGGCTTCTTTGCCAGAAAACAGAAGTACATGGCCCCGGAGTTTGGCTACGGTGATAAATTGCTTCCCTTGAAAGATATCAAATGGACCTTCTATGGCCTGCCCGGTGTCAGGTACTACGGGTTCGGCGGAGGCATGGAGTATCGGGATCCGTCGGATTGGTCCATTAGAGCGTTTGACGCGACGCTCTATCAGGAATACAACATCAAACAGAGAGAAGCCAGTATTCAAAAGGCCAGGCAAGTCATGGACACGGGCGAAAAGCTGGCCAAGGCAGGCAAACAACGGCTGGCCAAAATGGCTTATCAACAGGCTCTAAACTATTCACAGTCTGAGGAAACTCTAAATGAGGATGCCAGAGTCCAGCTCCACAATCTCATGAAGCAACAAGTGAAAGTGGGACTGGTCAATCGGCGCAATGTACTACGTGTTTCAAAGAATGTGATCAGCGAACAGGAACCAAGCCAGGTGGCCGGGTTCAACGCCGGCGAGTATACGCAGGAATACGCCAATGACGTCGAACGTGGCCTGTCTGCCAGGGATAATCAAGCGTTGGAAATTGTGGCTAACAAAATTATTGACCAGCAGGTCGCCGCGGCAGGCGTTGTTACCGCCATAGGAATCACCATGCCCGAGTACGGCCGCCAACTGCCGTTCTTCCGTGATCGCCAAATCGACCCGGCCAAAGACAAGCTGGATGTGACCTTCAAAACAGGCGGCAACAGGCTATGGGGCATGTGGAGCGCAATGTGGCCGGCTGCTCTGCTTTTCTTCATTCTATGGCGAATGCTCGGACCAAGGCAAAGTGTTGGACTGATGAAAGTAAATAGCTGTGTTCCGCACCCCAAAACAGGGGTTTAGCGGCGATTCCGGGGTCATTGTGGGTGTTGTAAGAAATATAAGCACAAGCATCTTGGTCATCTAATTTTGATATGGATTCCTTACGATAAGCGCTGGAGTACTCTTATTGCTCGATATTGCCAAAGAGAAGTGAATAAGATATTATCGAACAAGAAAATGCATGGTGTTTTCGGTAGACTACGAAAAACCAGGATTTAATTGTTCGCAGAGAAAAGACATGACGAAGCTTACACAGGTAACACACAACGTTGACTTCTGCGTGGTCGGTGGTGGAATGTCCGGATTGTGCGCTGCCATCGCCGCGGCACGCAATGGAGTGAAAGTCGCCCTCATGCATGATCGCCCGGTGTTAGGTGGAAATGCGTCGAGCGAATGCCGTGTCCATATCTGCGGCGCGGATAGACATAACAGCATCAAGAACATGCGCGAAACCGGGATTCTCGAGGAACTACGCATGGAGAATCTCTATCGGAACCCCAATCGCAACTTTTCAATTTGGGACACTATTCTTTACGATAAGATTCTGTCCGAACCGAACATCATCCCGCTATTGAACTGCTCCTGCCTGAATGCAGAGATGTATGGTGAGACGATTCGTGCAGTGACTGGGTGGCAACTTACGACGCAAACCTACCAGAGAGTCAATGCGCGCATTTTTGCGGATTGTTCCGGAGATGCCATCCTTGCCCCGCTGACCGGAGCTGACCACCGAATGGGGCGAGAGGCACGCGCCGAATATAATGAGTCAATTGCCCCGCTGGAAGCCGACGCCAAAACGATGGGTATGACCTGCCTGTTTCAATCAAGAGAGTACAAGATCGCACAGCCATTTGAGCCCCCTCAATGGGCGCATAGATACGATTCCTGCGACGAGTTGCCTTACGGCCCCAGTGGCCATCTGTGGTGGCAGATGGGATACTGGTGGGTGGAATTGGGCGGAGAACACGACAGTATCCATGACGCGGAGGCCTTACGCGATGAACTTCTGAAGATCACCTTTGGTGTATGGGACCACATCAAGAACCGCTGTCCCGGTCGAGACGCGGCGCAGAACTGGGCTTTGGATTGGATCCAGTTCTTGCCGGCAAAGCGAGAAAGCCGACGTTATATTGGTGAGCACGTTCTGTCACAGAACGATATTGAAGCTGGGGAAGAGTTTGAGGATGTTGTAGCCTACGGTGGCTGGTCAATGGACGATCACCATCCAGCCGGTTTTGGTGCAGTCAAGCTTGGATCTCCCGCCACGGTGTTCCATCCGGCCCCGTCTCCATACGGCATACCTTACCGGTGTCTGTACTCGCGCAACATCAGCAACCTGATGTTCGCAGGCCGTGACGCTAGTTGCACTCATGCCGCAATGAGTTCCACCCGTGTTATGGGTACCGGATGCAGTATGGGGCAGGCCGTCGGGGCCGCAGCGGCACTCGCTGTGGCGAAGGAACTCTCACCCTCGGGAATGAAGGAGCATACACAGGAACTCCAACAGACGCTTATTTACGACGACGCATATCTGCCTGGCCTGAGGCAAATCTTTTCGGAGCATATCATCAGCAGTACACTCACGTCTTCCCGTGGAAACTCTGAACCGGTTCGGAACGGGATGAATCGTCCCGTTGGTGAAAAGGCTAATTGCTGGGCATGCCGACCAGGCGACTGGATTGCCTATGAATTTCAGACTGCAACGAAATTCACCAATGTGACCGTCATCCTCGACAGTGGCCTGGACCGGAATGTTGCCCTGAGCTATCACCAGAAGGATGAACAGCTCACATCCCCGCCTGATGTCATGCCAAAGGTATTCCGAATTGAGGGATTAAGAGGCGATGAATGGCAGGAACTATTTCGCGTGGACCGGAATCACCACCGATTCTGTCGTTTTCCGTTAACGCCAAACCTGAATGGTGTCCGTTTTCTACTGGACGAAACGTGGGGTTCTGAGACAAGCCGTATATATGCTTTCTATGTTGACTGAAAATATGAGGGGCCGGGTCACCCATTAAAGACGATGGCAAGAGAAAAATGCTCCACCCGTTCCCTGGAACGTAAAACATGTCGTCTCCTTGACGTCGTTATTGTCAGCATAACCGATTCGATCCGTTTCACGCGGATCTTCTCACGTAAATTCATTGACCGGGCACGTGGTCAGGCGTACAGTCAAAATTTCTGAAATCAGTATAGTTTATAAAATAAAATGAAAAATAATAATTTGAAATTGTATCAGATGCCGGAGTGTATCGCCTTGAACAAGCTTCCCGGTAAATCAACTTTTTTTCCGTACGACAGTGAGAAGTCCGCCCTGAAAAACAATCCGGAGTCGTCCCCTTTTTACCGTTCGCTCAACGGTCGATGGCAGTTCCGCCTGTTTCCAAACCCTGAAGCCGTTCCTGAAAAATGCATAGGGCCCGGATTTAAAAGTTCGGCCTGGGCAAAAATTAAAGTGCCCGGCAACTGGACCATGCAGGGTTATGATAAACCTCATTACACAAATGTTGTCATGCCGTTTTCCGAGCCGCCGCCTTTCACACCTGAAAAGAATCCTACCGGTGTTTACAGAACTGTTTTCACCATGCCGACAAGATGGGCAACGCGTCGCGTGGTGATCCACTTCGACGGCGTGGAAAGCGTTCTCTACCTATACGTTAACGGTAAATTCGTTGGCCTGAGCAAAGGTTCACGCAATGTTGCGGAGTTTGACATCACATCTTTCCTGAAAAAGGGTGATAACCTGATCGTGTGTAAAGTAGTGCGGTTCAGTGACGCTAGTTTTGTCGAAGATCAGGATCACTGGTGGATGGCCGGAATATTCCGGGATGTTTATGTTTATTCCACTGATTCCGCCTACCTGTCTGACGTGTTTGTGCGGGGCGAGCCGGACGTTGATTTCAAAAACGGTACAGTGCATGTGCTCATCAAAACCGGTTTTGTGTTTGGCAGGGAACGTGATCTGAACGTGGCGCTCAAGCTTTTTGATAAAACTGGCAAGAGTGTGCTCAAAAGGCCTGTTTCCGGCAAAATCAAGAAGGAATATTCAGTGTCGCCTGTTGGCCATACCGCGCTGTTTGAAATACCCGTCAAAAGCCCTAAACTATGGAGCGCGGAAACACCCGAACTGTACCGACTTGTTGTCGTGCTGAAAGACGGTAAGAAACGCGTCTGTGATATCACATCCTGCAGATTCGGCTTCAGAAAAGTTGAACTCGCCCACCGCGCGTTCCTTGTCAACGGCAAGCCTGTCATGTTCAAGGGCGCGAACCGGCATGAACATGACGACACGGACGGCAAAGCGATTTCCCGCGAGATGATGCTAAAAGACGTGCTCACGTTGAAGCAAAACAATTTCAACGCGGTGCGCACTTCGCATTATCCAAGTCACCCTTATTTCTATGACCTGTGCGATGAGTACGGCATATATGTGTGGGATGAAGCCGATCTGGAAAGTCACGCGTATTATCAGGAACTAACGCGTGACCCGCGTTACGCGTATGCTTTTCTCGACCGCGGCATCCGCATGGTGCTCCGTGATAAAAATCATCCCTGCGTAGTGGCATGGTCGCTCGGAAACGAAAGCGGTTATGGAGAAAATCACGCGGCCATGACCGGCTGGATAAGGCATTATGATCCCTCGCGCCTCGTTCATTATGAAGGCGTGACAAACGGCATACCGTTTGAAAAAAACTATTGGAACCGCCGGTTCAATAAGAAATCAGATGCCACTGATATCTATTCCACAATGTATCCGTCTCTCGAACTCCTGATGGAATGGTATAAATCAACCGACACGCGGCCATTCATCATGTGCGAATATTCACACGCGATGGGAAACAGCAACGGCGGGCTTCATCAATACTGGGAAATCATAGAATCACATCCCGGATTTCAGGGCGGGTTCGTCTGGGAATGGGTTGATCACGGCATAAAGAGAAAAGACAAAAAAAGCCGCCCTTACTGGGCTTATGGCGGTGATTTCGGTGACGAACCAAACGACAAGAATTTTATAACTGACGGCATTATCTTTCCGGACCGCAATCCTCACCCGGGAATGCAGGAGTTCAAAAAAATCCAGAGCCCGATCGGCATTGAGGCGGTTGATATCAACAAGGGCCGGTTCAGACTGAAAAACAAAAATTATTTCACAATCCTTTCATGGGTTAAAGGCCGTTACGAAATCCTGATTGACGGGCTTGCCGTGAAAAAGGGCGCCCTGCCACGCGTCACCGCGGTGCCGCAATCAACACAGGGTATCAGCGTGCCGTGCAAAATTCCTTCCCTGCTTGAAGGACAGTGCGCGCATATCAATTTCTATTTCGAAACAAACCGCAAAATGCCGTGGTGCGATGTCAATCATCTTATCGGTTGGCATCAGTTTGAACTGAAGCCGGCTTCGGTTAAGAAACTGCCGGCCGCAAAAAAAACAATGTCCGGTAAATTTGAAATCTCGGATAACACTTCCGCCTGCGTCATTAAACAGCGGGATTTGAGCGTCAGGCTCGATAAGCGCGCCGGGCGGCTGACATCGCTGGCCTTTAAAAACAATTCTCTGCTCCTTGCCGGGCCGCGTCTGAACCTTTTCCGGGCTCCGGTTGATAACGACGGCATCAAGCTAATGCTGTATAATTGTCACGTGCTCTCCCGCTGGAAGAAGCAGGGCATTGACAAACTGCAGATGAAGCTTGTGTCGCTGAAAATGAAAGACGCTGGCGGCATATACCGGATAGAAACCGTACATGTCCCTTGTTTTAAAAACAGAAAACTGGATATCAGACATGTTACACGCAACGAAATTTCGGCAGACGGCTGTATAACCTGCAGAAACGAGATAACCATCGGCAAAGAGTATGAAGACCTGCCGCGCGTCGGCCTTGAGCTGATCAGCGCCGCCGGATTTGAAAAGCTGACATATCTCGGCCGCGGTCCGCACGAAAATTACTGGGATCGCAAAACAAGCGCCATGATGGGACAATTCAGCTCAACAGTGTCGGACCAGTACACGCCTTATATCATGCCGCAGGAACACGGCAATCATACAGACTGCCGCTGGGTAACGCTTGAAAACGAGCGCGGCAACGGTCTACTGCTGGTATTTGCCGCACCGCTTGAAGTCAATGCAACACATTATCCTGTTGATGTGCTGTATAACGCGCTGCATACCTTTGATTATGAGCCATGCAAGGAAACTTACCTTTATATAGACTGGCATCAGCGCGGACTCGGCACAGCCACTTGCGGACCTGATGCGCGGCCTGAATTCCGCCTGAAGCCGGGTAAATATAAAATAGATTTCCGTATCGTTCCGTACCAGAGAGGAAAAGTTAAGGCCGGGCTTGCCGCGCTGAAATCGCGAAAGGGTTTATAGTGGAAACATTATCTCGTATTTTGTGTTTGAACCGCAGAGTTGGTTTGTAAATACTTATGGACGATACACGGCTTACGTTCAGAACGAGCAGACAAACATAGGAGGGAAACGGTAGATGAGTCAGACGAAAGGCGAACAGTGCCCCAAGGGTGGACGACACGAACTTGTGACAACGGTCATCCCTGGCACGAAAAAGTGCAAGAAATGCGGCAAGGTCTTCAGAAGGTAAGAAATACGGGCATTATTTCAGGTGTACATACGAAACGAACAAGGATTTCCGGGTATTGCGTCTATTTCTACACGGTGTACCCATGGCCATGTTTGCCTTGGACGTTTAGACTGAAACCACAAAGATTGAAGTGTTCCGGAAGGACGAATCATGGACTTCGCTTCAAAGACTGACGACGTATCCACGGCGGCCTGGGAGATTGATCTGGCGCTTCGATTCACTGAAACATATCAGCATTTTGCCGATGTTCACCCCGCTGAACGGGAGGCGGCATGTCTGGCTGTGCAGTACCCCGCCCTAATGCCGGATATCCAGCCGCAAGACCTCCTGGCCGGACGCATACGGGACGACTTGAGCTACATCGTGATGTTCTCGCCCCAGACGTGGAACGAAAAGACCGAACAGGCCGCCTACGCATTCAGTGCTGATTGCCTTTGACCGTATGGCGCAAGAGGCGTGGTTATCGCGTCTCCGCGCCCATGGATGCAGTGATGTAATCATGAATCAGATATAAAAGGGACACACTCTGACCCAATTGTCCCAGGTTGTTTCGGGTCGTTGCGTCCGACACATGTTTGTTTTCGGACAGGAAATGATCTATCCAATCGACCTTGACCTTGATCATATCATTGCTCTGTAACCAAAGAGACTGTTGAAAAACGGATATTCTTCTCCGATTCTATCGCCAATCGCCTTCGACCCGGAACATCACATTGCGCCAGGCGTCCATAAACCGGAGCTGACGCTCTGCCTTTGCTCGATATAAAGCACGTGTCGGTTCAACTGCAATAACGGCATTGTCCAAAAACCCTGTGGCTTCCTCGCGGTCTTTGTCCATATAGAACATTGCGGCATCTATACTTGCCTTAACCGCTTTATGCTCCATGTCGTCCCTGAGGAAATAGCCAAAGAACACACCCAGCTCACTTTCAGGTATTCCCAACAGCTTCACTTTCTCGCGCAGATATTTGAATCGCTTGATGTCCTGACGCGGACGTGCCCAGTGGCGGTTATCGCGTTTGGGCGGAAGATGGCGTACCCATAACTCCTGATCGAAAACAAATGCAAAACCGAAATACTTAGCATTCCACACATAATCATCATCCTCTCCGCGCGGCAGTGCAATCTGATCATATGGCACATTGAGGAACATTTTGCGATTGATGACAATATTTCCGCCAAAAGCAACGTGGCAATCCGAAATACGTTCCTTTTGCGCGAAAGCGTTCTTCACCGCTTCGTTAAAAAGATGATCCTTCGGCCATGTCTTAAATGCAACTGCCGCCTGTCCGTCATAATATTTACTATCTGCGGCATCGATGTAATAACCGGACTTGCCGAACATGGGTTTACCATTGAAGTCCTTGCCCATATGCTCAAAAGCTTTTTCCATATATTTAGGATCTTCGATCAATTCATCATCATCGATCTGGATAATGTTATCGATACCGTTCATGATGCTGTACATGACCGACATATTCCTCAGGCGCCCGTAGTGCTTCATGTTCATCACATCGTCGAATTCAGCAGGAAACCCCGCCGCCTTCAGTGTGTTTAATATCCTTTGAATATCTTCACCCGTCAGGACATGGATATCCAGGGGGAAACGACTGCAAATATTTTGCAGGTGCTTTTCGATATCAGGGTGAGTCGGGCCAGGAAAGATCAGCACGTGATCCTTGATCTTCTGGTCGACGAAGTTCTGCAGCATCCGCGGCAATTCGCCTTCTTCGGTTATCGGTGTTGGGTGATCATAATCCAGATAACTTTTATCTTTGCCATCTGTCCAGCAGCTGTAAACAGCAATACAATTTCTCATGGAACTCTCCTTTAATTTATGTCTGCCGATATTTTTGCACAAGTCATCGCGTTGCGCCATAATAAAAAGTTGCCGAAGCATCTGAAAACAGGTTATATGGTTGCGTCTTAACAGGTATCATGAAATATTTGAAGCAATCATCAGGAGGTGTGCGTTAGGATGAGATGTCAATCTGTATCTTGGTCCATTGTCTGCATATTGCTTTCGGTAGTGCTATCGGGCTGTACAACAGTGATGGTGCCACATGGTGAGAGAGGAACCGTCAAGATTGTGGAAGGAGGCCTGGTTGAGACGATCTCGTTTGAGGACGGGCCAACGTTCAACATTCAGATTACCGAAAAGGAAGTTCCTGAAGGCACGTTTCATTTTCCTCATGTTCTGACCATTGGAAAATTCAGCACATTGGTAGGCAGTGGGTTCACGAAGCGTTCAAACATCTACTATGAGTCCAGGATTGGGCCTCGTGGTCACGATACATTCGAGGTTGGCAAGGGAAAGTATCGTGTGGGCTGGAAACGGCTCGGCCTTATTCACTGGACTGAATCCACAGGGAGTGTATTTTCTGTTACCATAGAACAGAGCGTTACTGCTGATGATCATGCGATTGAGAAGCGATCCTGCCAATCACAAATGGAATGAGTATAGGCAAATATATGATATTCCACCCATCGATGATTGTGAAGCGCTTGGCACGCATTACGATGCCCGAACCCAAACACCAGGTGGTGCTCGAACAGATCAAGTGGACGATGCCCAAGTACCTTCTATTGAACAAGGAAGGCTATCCCAGCGACATTGCCAGAAAGACCGGCTACACACAGAAGAGCGCTCAGGACACCATGGCCGAAATGGCGACCAGCGGTTTTCTTCATCAGACGAAGAAAGGCCGCGAAGGGCAAGGCCCGGCTTCGTCTGCGACTATGCCGTGGCAATTTTCACCTTTCGGCGAAAATTGGTGGCGAGGACCAGAATCGAACTGGTGACACGCGGATTTTCAGTCCGCTGCTCTACCAACTGAGCTACCTCGCCATAATCAGAACTAACGTCACATTAAGGACTTACAAAACCCGTTTTTTCTACCTTTTTCAAGTTTTGTTTTCGTGACCATATCGTGACCAAATAAATTCGACGAATACTATAAGGACAGGTCAAAATAGTCAATTCTTTTTCCTTTTTCCATTACCATTGATCTGTAGCTTCGCCATTTCCTTCGAGTGGAATTCAGGGCTTAAGTGAGAATAAACCTGCTCAATCATGCGGGTGGAACTGTG
>JAQBFJ010000071.1:0-29803 GCA_032123435.1 Verrucomicrobiota bacterium | reverse complement strand
TTTTGCCATAAGGGGTGGATTTTCTCTGAAAACAGGGCATCCGGGCAGAAAAAAGTTCGTGTTTCTGCGTTCCGAAGCCCTGGTCTGGCGTCGAGCGCCGACTCCGACGGTTTTTCGTGCAGTGCGGAAGCATGTGCGCACTGGACTGCCGTGTTGCGTTGAGGAGACCACCGGCATGCGGGGTGGGGAAGCTTTGGAAGGATGCTTATTCGGCGACGAGCAGGTCGCTGGGCACAGTCCGGGCGTGGGATGCGAGTGCTTTATAGCCCGTAAAGCTTTCTGAACTTATCTTCGTCGGTGCGCATGGGACAGCGGACGGGGTTGCCCATAAGGATCATCAATTCTTCGAAATCGAAAATAGCATAGTGATCTCCGCAGACGATCATGCACTTATGCCGGGATTTGTGCATGGTTTTGATACGGTAACGGCGGATGCATTCGGCGGCGATTTCTTCGCCTTCGTCACTGCGGTAAGCCAGCGTCATGTTGAACATGCCGATGGTCAGGAAGACGTGTGCCCGGATGGCATCAACCTGCTTTTTGGGAAACCTGTTGATCAGCCAGCCTTGTTTCAGATCACGGTTGCCGCAGTTTTCGATCAGGCTGCGCAAATCATAACGGTCAATCACTTCCCGGGGCTCACTGACATCAAGCGAACTCAGAAACACTTTTTCATTTCCTCGCTTGTAGTCAAGCCCTTCCCAGCAGGTAACCATCACCGCGTTGATTGCTGCAATTTCGCCCTTTTTGTGTTTCGGATTGCGATACTCATCAAAGGTTCGCAATCCAGCCGCCCCGATGGTACGAACAACGCCTTTCTCCGTCTTCCATTCCTGCCGGTGCAAGTCTTCATCCTCTGGCAGGTCCCGCATACCCCGGATGTCGTTGGTGATTACCATGTCGGTCTTGGCTGGAATCACAAAGTTGATTCCGCGCTTGTGTTTCAATTCCCACAGCCGCCCACCGTCCAGGAACCCGCGATCCACCAGCAACAGTTGAATTGCGTTCCGCCCAATGTTCCTGCGTGCCAGATCGACCATCTCCAACAGATAAGGGTTTTCGTTCTCCTGAATCTTCAACATCTTCGCCGCCACTATGTAACGGTTGAATACATCGAAGACCAGCAGGAGTTTGAATCCGTAGATGATCTCCGGAATAACCACAAGATTGCCCTGTTTATCGCGCTTTTGGTGCTCTATTCGCTTGGCGCCGCGTCCCTTGCATTTTGCCGTGGTCGGCAAATCGGTCGCGTCCAGAGCAAAGACGCCGCTGAAACGGATGCCGATCTTTCTGAGCAGTTTGATCCCGTCATTCAGACACTTGGTAATCTCCTCGGCACCGAGCCGCTCGAGACAGTCCGGAAGAGTGTCCTTGTGAACAGGCCCCTCGTGGTTGCCTTTGCCCCGACTGCATACCCCCTCCTTGATCTGAATCGCAGTCCAGCCCAGTGTCATCAAAAGCCCAATGTCTCCGAAAAGTACATGAGGAATCTTGTTCACCGAATCGATCCCCAGCAGTATCCGCGCCTGGTAAGTAAGCAGAAGCTTGGCTATGGTGAGCATGCGCCGCTCATAGCCTTCTCCGTCCAAGTCCAGCGTGGCCAGGTAATTGATGCCCTTGAGAAAAATCATGAAACGATCGAAGAACCCCCATGAACCGTCATGGACATAATCGCAGGCCTCGCCGTGAGCCAGACGTTTGGCAACTTCCTTCTGGTTACGACTCAGGTGCTTCCAAGCCGTGTACTGACGCTGCTTGCTTTCGCGTTTGCGTTCGGCCTGTTTCTCGGCACGTCGCTGTGCAACACGTTCTTTTTTAGCTCTTTTTACGCATGAATTCATTAGAGAAATCCTCCTCTGTACGAGCAACTTCCAACTGGTTGATTAAATCTGTTATCTGTTCATTGATCCGAACCCATTCAGCCCGCGAACGGCGGAATCGGCGATAGTTATCGGTCAAGTGTTTGACCTTTGTGAGATATTTACGCGGCACATTCCGTGTTCGGGTGCGGCCTTCTATACTGGCTGAAAGCTGATGGCAGACGTGCTTTTCGCCTTTCGCGCACTTACAGCCCGCCTTGCCGCAGGTACGCCTGACCTCCAGCAACGTGCCTTTAAGCAGCTCTCCCCGCCCTGAAAGCCGCCGTTCTGCTACTTGTCTTTGCCGAACCAGTCGCGCTATGCGCTGCCGAATCTGGCTGATCTGTGATAATGGGCTCATTGTTCTTATATGCAATCTCTCATAATAGCCTATAAGAGTCAAGGCAAAAAAAGAGAAAAAATCGACTTTCCCGGATTTTCTTGGCAAACCGATCAAAAAGCCTCGATTTTCTTCGGAATCTCCAGCATCTTTCCTTATGGCAAAACTTCAGTTAAGAAGAGAGAAAGAGTTTTTTGACAGGACAGACAATAAAAAGGGCAGATTGACGGGGAAATCTCTATAAAACAATAGTTTCCGTCAAGATTTCTTGAACTAACACGTTTATTTCCTTATTCGTGTCCTCGGGCGCTCTAACGCTGGCACACGGGTGGTAAAAAATATTAATCCCGCCACATCCTGCTTGCCCTGCGTAGCCGGCGGAAGCATTTAACAGCCTAACCCGCTTGTTTCACGAGTTCAGGCCAATCAAGCCAAGGCATTGAGGATAAAGCTGTATGAATATACCGCGAATCCTCAATAACACCGGCCTTGGCAGGCATGGGCTCGCCTCCGGTGAAAAATTGCATGCATCTTTTCTTTCCTGAAACCATATTACAAAATGTATTTGTCAAATAATCTTTAATTACTGCACAAAGCCATTGTTTTACAATGTTTTATCCCACACGCATGCAATTCTTCATGAAATATGCGGGCTAAACACTCCTGCACCTCACCGTCATTCAGAAGCATCTTGACGCGCATTTCCGATTATTGCCGCAAATTAAACGTGTTAATTGTTGATGCAGCATGACGAAATCTATATCTTCATTCATATATTGCAAACCGAAAATCGACTGAAAACATGAGTATACGCGCCAAGATAACATTCGTATTACAGAACTTGCTTTACTCTGCAGGCAGAAGCCCCATTTCTGTCGGACATCTGCCGCCCCCGGAACACCAAGTTCCCTTTGATTTCTTCGGGATCTGCGTGGCGAGCGCGCCTGACCCTGAATGTGATGACTATATCCTGCATCAACTAAGCCAACTTAATATACACCACGTCAGACTTGACGTCTCGTATTCGGACGAATATTCATACACGGAAAGATTCCTGAAACGCCTCATATCCGAGAAATTCAAAGTCTGCCTCCATCCCGTTCAACCATTTGAAGAAGCCGGAAATATGAACAAGAAAAATCAACAGGAACGCTGGCGTAACTTCATATCCAGCATACTTGATTCATACGGACACGATATAGCGATCATGGAAATTGGATCAACATGCAACAGGTGCAAATGGACCGGATACAACATCGACACTTTCCTCACGGCATGGAAGGAAGCATACGACGAAGCATCATCCAGAAACATAATAATCGCAGGCCCTAATGTAACCGATTTCGAACCGATATATAATATTGGACTGCTTGGATTGCTGAAAAGTTCCGCCCGACTTCCATCCATACATTCAGATAATTTATTTGTCGAAAGAGCTACAGAACCTGAAACATTTGATCATAAGATCTGCGGACGAATCATTGCGCCCGCAATAAAGTACAATTTGATAAAAAAGGCGAGAACACTACAAAACATTTCTTCATATTACGGAATCTCTCAAACAATATGTTCCCATACGGCATGGAGCATGCGCCGAATAAACAGAATACTTCCCAATGTCGAACAGAAACAGGCCGACTACCTGGCCCGATATTGCTGTCTGGCCGCGGCATCAGGCGCACTAACCCGATTATATTGGGGCCCTATGATTGGCCAACGGGAAGGACTTATTGACGATGGTACCCATGAATACCCCCAAATACCTCATGTGACATTCTACGGTAAGGCTAATGGCAATATCGCCAATTACCGTGAACGACCAGCTTTTCAAGCGTACCGCACAACTAAAGCATTCCTTGCCGGCTCAACGTACAAACGCCATCTGGCCTCAGCAAAAGATCTGGAAATCCATGAATTCGAAACGACTGATAAACTCATACATGTCGCATGGACAACAAACGGAAACTGCGCGGCCCTGCCGGAATGTTATGACACAAATGATTTGAATTCTTCCTCCGTATTCACGCGTGACGGAACATTGCTTGATCATTGGCCGCCATTGATCTCAGAAAGCCCCATCTATCTTACATGGCCAATAAACACAAAACCGTCATTCAAAACAGGAGCAGACATTCTACATGGCATCCGTTTCTCTCATCAGCATAATGACTTTTTTCACCCCGTTCGAAACGACAAATGGAACGGCATATGCACGTCCGATACAATAACATCAACTGAACAATCCGTGTTCATGCCTGAAGCTCTGGAAAAATACGGGAACAAGCAAATGCTCCGCCGGGCACGTAATCTCGTCTGGTCCATGCCGGATCCACGCGATCTTTCAAGCCAATTGGTAGTAAAACGTCACAAAATCAAACGTTTTCACAAAACACTTCTGCAATTCCTGAAACCATCAAAGGCGGTAAGAAGCTGGAACGGCGCGCATGAACTTTCAAGACGCGGCATATCCACCCCGAAACCAGTGGCATTTTTCCAGCAGAATAGCAGAACATCTGTATCAGACAATTATTTCGTATATAGATTCTTTGACCAGCCTTATTCCGCGCGCAGTGCTTTTTATGCTTTCCGCGATGGCAAAACATCCTATCAGAATATCCCCCAAACGGTGTTTTACGAAAAACTGTCTTCATTCCTGAACAATATGCATAATCGCGGCGTATACTACAAAGATCTGTCAGCAGGTAACGTCCTGTTCGGAATCGGGAATAATCTTGAACCCGAATTTACTCTTATAGACACAGGCAGGGCTATATTCTATAAGCACGGCGTACAAATGCTCGAACGTCTGGCGGATCTGAAACGAATATGTCATCCTCTCGACTGGACCGGCAGAAACATCTTTATGAACGCATATTTAACGAAGACAAACCACAAATTTGAATGGTGGATGAAAGCATCATTCTGGGCCTATGACTGGAAACACAAGATCAAACAATCCATAAAACGCATACTCAAATCGAAGAAAAATCATCTATGACAAGCCCTGTAACATCGGAAGACCCTGGTTCCAGCTCAAGAACACCAGCTCGAAGTTTTTCACATATAGAACTCAGCTATGTTGCCGCATTCTACTTTAATCAGGATAACACATCAACCCTGACCGACCTGTTGAGAAAATACAATTCCTATTCACCCGAACTCCTTGATCACGTCCAATTTGTCCTGATAGATGACGCATCACCAAGTGAAATAAAAATTCCTGATGACATTAACCTGAATCTGCTCATGCTGAAGATTGATAAAGACATCCCGTGGAATCAGCCTGGCGCGCGAAATCTTGGAATGATCTACGCACGATCGGACAAAGCCATACTGACCGATCTCGATCACGAATTCCCCGAAACAACACTGCGCGCGTTGATAAAAAGAAACAATCCTGTCCGCAACATTTATAAAATGAAACGCATAGCTTCCGACGCTTCCCCATGCCGCCCTCATCCAAACACTTTCCTCCTTTCACGCAGTCGTTTTCTACGTCTATATGGTTACGATGAAGAATTCTGCGGAAATTACGGATTCGATGACGCTATGTTCTGGCGCTGGCAGCGCTATCACGGCACAAGGTTCCTGTATTTACCGGACAACTGTCATGTAGTTGCACGACAAACTGATCTGACAAAGGATCATTCGCTTGAACGCGATCTTTCACCCAACCGCGTATTGGCAAACAGAAAAAAACAGGAATGGAAACAATACGGACCAAACTCCGGGCATAGCCGATTGTTTCTTAATTTCTCATGGACGGTAAAAATGGATCGCGCAAGAGAAACACATATTCCCAAACCAGCGCCGAACAGATGGTGGATTTACACATGGCTTTGGCGCTGGCTCATGCCCGCAGGATAATTGGTATCTATTCAGCCATCCAGAGAAAATATTTTAAAACATTTAGACAGGATAACAGGATGGGACCCGTCTTCTCCGCCTGAGGCGGATTCGACGAGGCAAGCAGGATGAAGACCCGGCTTCGTCGCAAACTACGCCGCGGCAAGCAAGATGGTTCAGGAAATCTGTATAAAACAGTAGTTTTCTTCCACATTTCCTGAACAGTTTTCTTGATGGGGAAGATTGTCGTTTAAATAAGCAAGCCGATGGCACGGAACGCCGAAGAGTTCAGTTCCTGAACATCAGAAGCGGTCGTGAAATATCAATAGAGTTATCAGTCTATTGATATTTCACGGATCCAATCCCTTATTCTATCCCGTAGATCCTGTAATCCTGCCTGCCCTACGTAGCTTATCAGCGAAGTGGGGTCAAAAACTTTCCCTTCATCTCCTTGCTGATTTTCATGTAATATTCGGACAAAGGCAATTCAAGAGCAATTGACCCGTCTTTACCGAGTCGAAATTTTGCTCAACCCATCTCCTGCCAGCCATTCCAAGTCTTGTAATCATACTTCTGTTATTGATAAGCCCGGCCAGCGCGTCAATCCAGTCTCTTTCCGTCTGTACTGAAATGCTGTTTTCTGAATTACATATTTCACGAGTTGCACCAAATATGTTACCAACTATCGGCACACCGCATGATAAATATTGAATTGCTTTTATAGGCGATTTGCCCCGTGAATATTCCTCATCAGGCAAAGGCAATAATCCTATATCCAGGCTCTGCACAAAACCATGCTCCAATCCCGGACTAAAGGGGTGATAATCGAAAGGAATATTCAACTTGGGCTTTTTACCGGAAAGAACTGCCACTCGCACATTAGGAAAAGATTTTACTATCCTGCTCAAAACAGTTTCAATCCGCTCAATGTTAACAATATTCACTGGCGCCCCGGCCCAGCCAAGCACAACAGTCTTCGACACAGGTTTGGAAACCGGCCTCCACTTTGTCAAATCAAGAGACATCGGAACCACCTGAACATGTTCGGACCGGTTACGCGCGTATTCCGCCAAATACTGGTTTGCCGGCATGACAACGTTACTGCGCTTCAACCATATGTTTAAACGCTGTCTTACACGCAATCTCGTCAACCATGAATGCGGTTTGCCCGGTCTTGTGTAAATCGCATCATCATAATCAAATACCGTATGCTTACAGGCGGAAATGATCCTGTCTGCCAGCAATACGTTGAACAGACACTTCTGATTCAATACCGCGTCCACCCGTGAAGCCAGAGCAACTGTATTCATGTCAATATTTTCACGCCTGACATATTCAAGATGAACACCTTGATCCCTTAAGAACCCCTCATGTTGCACAATCCTGTATTTTGTACTTGCGGTTTCGGCATCACCAACAGTAAGAACCAGTACTTTCATAAAAAACCTTTTTTCACCCTTATCCGCCTGAACGCTTATCGCGCGAACAGACTGCCTGCACAACAACAAATCCCGCCATCAATCAAGCCTTACACAGGCATCACGTGTCTTAACAAGCGCTGTTTTCTAAAATCTTTTCTATCCTTGTTAATTTTGCGGCAATTCTGTGCTGTTCAGCCAATGTTCTGGCGGCAACTTTCATCTTCGCCAGCCGGTTCTTATCCTCTAAACCAATGATGAAATCGGCCATAGCACCAACCTCACAGGGATGATCCACCACACATCCATGTCTATCATCCAATAAGTCATGCGCGCCGTTCATTTTCGTGGTAATCACCGGCAATCCGGCCGCAAGCGCTTCAAGGGTTACATTCGCGCATGGATCATAGAAAGTTGGAAAGAGCAAAAAATCGGCTGCCGCGTAATATCGTTCCATTTCTTCCGACTGGCCTACGAAACGCACAAAATCCTGCAACCCCCTTTTTCTTATCAACTGCGCATACCGTTTACTGCGCCCGCCTCCAGCAATTATCAATTGAACACTATGTTTGCCGCCATTCGTTAATCCGGCTATTGTTTCTATAGCCTGCCTGAGCCCCTTGAGGGCAAAATTATTGGCTACAAATACACCTGTAAGACAATCAGGATTCAACCCGATACCTGCGGCTGTTTCACGACGCCATTTATCAACGTTGCCCGGTGTAAACCTGTCAACATCCGCTCCATTATACACTACTTCAACTTTGCCGCTTAAGTCTGGGAAACTGTCCAACAAGCCATTTCTTACCATACACGAATTGGCTATCACGCATTTCAGCTTGTCGGAATTATAACCATTGGCTTCGGCGCGCATATCAAAGTACATTTTCAACAACATTCCTGGAAGCATAACAGCAGGATTAATTCGATTCCGCTGATTAAATAACCGTCTACGCCAATACTGACGCTCAACACCGCCTCCCGGCCGAATCACAGAACATCCCCATGTCTTCTGATCGCCAAATGAAACATCCGCGCTGTGTGACACCATAGCACGCGCTAATATTTTTCCATACATCCAATCACGTGCTGATCTGGGAATAATCGCTGGTGTGGGCACTATATGTAAATCTACACCCGCTATAGGTGCCCCGCTCACGGCAAGAACTTTTACCTTATGTCCACGCCCGGCAAGAAACGAAGCCAGTCGAACACAGAATCGTTCCTGCCCTCCATTCGCCGAAAAATGTTTTGTACATATTGTAATATTCATACTTTAAATCAGTCCAGTCGGGCTCCAGTCATTTTATCAGATTCTCATAAAACTTCAGAGCCTTTTGCGCGCTGGTTTCAGACGCAAACCTTTTTCGGGCAGTTATAAGTGCTGACTCCCCCAATTCCTTCAATCTCATGCGATTCTTATACAAGTCCGAAATAACTTCCGCCAGACTTATTGCCGACAAGTCCACCAATCTGCCATTAACATTATCATCAACCAATTCAGGAAGGATTCCCGTTTTTGATGCTATTACGGGTATACCAGAGCCCATTGCCTCCCTGACTGTGCGGCAGGACTTGTCCGTCCCCGGAACAGCGTAAAACAGAGCGTCCATGGCGCGATAAGCCGAAACCAGCTTATCTCCCCGGCAGTAACCGGCCAGCACTACTTTATCCCTGACCCCTTTTCGTTCTGCAGGTTTCAATATAACACCCGGAACATCTTTTCCGCGTCCAACAATAAACAAGCGCAACTCCGGAATTTCTGAAGCGAGCCGACCAACAGCATCAATCGCTACATCAAGCCTTCTTTCCTGCCTGATACGAGTCACCATTCCAACGACAAAATCACTTTCATTCAGACCAAAACTAATTCTATCACCTTCAACATGTTTAAGCGGATCAAACCGCGCCAGATCGATTCCCGGCTCAATCAGACAAACGCTGTCAGGCCGAAATCCGAATTTCTCTATTGCCCGTTGCTTCGAACGGTCGCTTACTGTTACCAGCCCTCTTGTTCCGAATTTATGACAATACCACGATCTCAGCCCCTTTTCCGGCCCATCAGGATCATAACAGTTCATTATTATGATAAATTTTGACTTACGTCTCCGCGCGAGACATGCCATCAAATGAGCATTCTCCATATGACAATGAACAATATGAATTTTTTCTTCGTTTATTATTTTACGAAGCAAAGGTACATCTCGCCAAGCCGCGCCCAATTTAAAATGTTTAGGCAATTCCAGCAACAAGGGAGACAACCCCTTTTGTTGCACCTGATACTCTACAGTATTCTCTATAATGAGATCTCCTTCAGAACGGCCGCACGCGAACACTACATGCGCTCCAAGCTTTTTCTGAGCAACAGCCAGATCCGCCGCCGGTTCAGCCCTTTCCGTCCATCTATGATTACTGAGCAGATGCAGAACATTCATTGGCACCAACCCCTTCCTTGCCAACGCTTTCGCGTCCATTCAATGACAATTTTAAGCATCTTATCCGCCTGTTCCCTGTCGTAACCGGCCTCGGCAACATACGCGCGCCAGAACCGCATCCTGTCCGTCAGGTTCACGCCGTCACGCGTCATATTCAATTGCATCAAATTCCTGGCTTGCTCCTTCACGCTTTTAACCTTTCGACTTCTCTCGTTATCCAGCCAATAAAAATCGATGCCTGCTTCATCGCACCGGCAAAGAACATTACCCGAACGCATGTCACCATGACATAACCCGGCGTTATGCCACCGGGCAACTTCCCTGCCTAAAGATTCCAGCAACTCTTTTTTAACTGAAAACGTCAAAGACGCATCTTTAAGACATTCGGCCAGACTTTCAACATTCAGCACCGCGCATGAGATCAACGCACTACCTATGGCTTGACTCAAGAACCGTTCCTCGATAACGCACAATGGACTGGGCGTCTTAATGCCAATGGATCTGGCCAGCTTAATACCGTTAACTTCTCTTTCAGCCCGGGATCGCCGGAATACATGCTTAACAACATCGCACCAGTCACGCATGAGAAATCGTTTAAAGTAAAGAATCTGTGTATCACCAGGCAAATTTCCTTTAAAAACGACAGCTATGGGAGAACTGTTGACTCGCGTTAATCCCGGAAGTTTATCATTCCAATAGGACCGCATCGCGCTCAGCCATGATTCATCCTCTCGACACGTATGGATACGCAGGCTACAGCCAAACCGGCCTGACGCCGCTCTGGTTTCCCGCCACAAATTCACAGCCATCTTGTCAGCGTCACGGTATGATTCCATGGTTAATTATATCCGGGGCAATTCACTTCTTCTAAGCCGGCCAGGAACCGCCTCATTGTAAGCGGCCAGTAGTATAGCAACATCGGATGCGCTGGGCGGACAATGTATTTCCAGCTCTCGAATCATTGGTGCGAAATCTCTTCCTGCCCGCCATCTTGATATTCTACGGCAACAACAGACCCCATCCATGTCAACGACCCACAACTTCTGGACTCCGTTATTTGTCACGAGCACATTGCCCCCTTTAAGATCACGATTAGAAAAGCCATTCGAATGAAATGCCGCTAAGAGCTCACCCATTAATCTGATCAACTTTTCTCTTTGTTCATTGTTACCTTTAATTTCCTGCAATCTCTCCGGCAGTGTAACAGAGCTTCCCAGTTCTTCCGTTATAATATAATCCTTAATGCGCAAACCCATATAACGCACCGTTGCCCACGCCATCGGCAGTGGAGTTGGTATATTACGCGTAATCAAAGCATATCCCAGCTTATACGCTCGACAAGCACCAGATCGACGCAGTCCGAAACGCAATACAGATTTTCCGTCCAACGGTGTCCTCTCTTTAACAACAAGGCCAGCCGCTGTGGCAACTCGTCTGCCGGGTTCGTTCTTGAAAATACCATCGTCCTTTTCAAATACACCAACAAGCTCCGTTAAAAGCCATTGTTTAACGCGTTCCTTATGCTGGCGACAGACATGCCATACAATTGAGCCCAATACCAGGCGATCAACATTCAGACCAGATGAACACGCGCAACATTGTGAATCATTCGCATCACTGCGACTTCCAATTCCCGCAGTTTTGCCTTGCGCCGTTGAATCAACGGTATTATCCCCCAATTTCATGGTCTTAAAACTACATTACTTTAAACACAAACACAAGACAGGTATTCCAATAATAGACAAGAAGGTCGAAGAGGCAAAAATTATCACATTCAATTACAACAGACACATGGCAAATGGCCATGTTGCGTTAATGATTCTTGACTATAATTAACATCTTTCACAAGATACGTCGCTATGAAAGAAAGCTCTAAACCAAAATTGGACGCCATTTCTTCTCTCTGCAAGAGACGCGGGTTCATTTTCCAAAGTTCTGAAATCTACGGCGGAATAAACGGGTTCTGGGATTACGGGCCATTGGGAACAGAACTGAAAAGAAACATCAAGGAATCCTGGTGGCGAACCATGGTCACCTCTCGTGAAAACGTAGTCGGGTTAGATGCGTCAATAATCATGCATCCCCGAGTCTGGGAAGCTTCAGGCCATATTGGCGGCTTTTCAGATCCGATGATTGACTGCAGGGTTTGTAAAAAACGCTATAAGGCGGACGCCTTCTGCGAAGAACAAGGCAAATCACTCATTAAAACTGCAGACGGATTCAAAATTCCTGACGGCATAAAGTGCACATGCGGCGCGAAGGATTTCACTGAGCCGCGTTCGTTCGATCTCATGTTCAAGACTTTTGTCGGCCCTGTTGAGGACGATTCGGCAAAAGCTTACCTGCGTCCGGAAACAGCACAAGGTATTTTCGTACAGTTCAACAATGTTCTCGCAACTTCGCGCCAGAAGGTTCCTTTCGGCATAGCACAGATCGGCAAGGCGTTCAGAAACGAGATTAATCCAAGAAATTATACGTTCAGATCACGCGAATTCGAACAAATGGAACTCGAGTTCTTCATAAAACCCGGCACCGACAGTGAATGGCATGAATACTGGGTAGCGGAAAGACTCAAATGGTACCAGTCAATAGGATTGCCGCACGAGAAACTTAAACTGGACGTGCATGAAAAAGATAAACTAGCCCATTATGCGTCAGCCTGCACGGACATAGCGTATGATTTCCCGTTCGGCACACAGGAACTCGAAGGAATAGCCGCAAGAGGCGATTTCGATCTCAGGAAGCATCAGGAGTTCAGCGGCAAATCAATGGAATATTTCGACCAGGAAACAAACGAAAAATATCTTCCACACATTATCGAACCATCAGCCGGTGTGGATAGAATCGCATTAGCCCTTATCTGCAATGCGTACAGGGAAGAATGGATACCAGCATCCACGGAAAACAAGGATGCCGGCGACAGTAAAACATCCGATAATCAGAGCGCTGTGGTAATTGAAGCCGAACCGGGCAAACAGGCTCCAGAAGGATATGAATCGCGAACGGTCATGCGGTTCCATCCTCAAATGGCACCTGTTAAGGTGGCTGTATTTCCACTTCTCAAGAATAAGCCGGATCTTGTTGAAAAGGCACGCAAAGTCTTTGATAAGGTCAGGCATAACTGGCCGTCTTTCTGGGATCAGACGGGCGCCATAGGCAGGCGTTACAGACGTCAGGATGAAATCGGCACCCCATTCTGCATTACAGTGGACTTTACGACGCTGACAGACGACACAGTCACATTACGCGACCGAGATACCATGATCCAGGAACGGTTATCTATTGAAGAAGTAATAACGAAACTGCATAACACTTTGACAAATTCTTAAAAACAATGAAACACAGCTCAAACGAAAAAGAACATGACCTCGGATTCGCTCGTGTAGATACCGACAGGATCAACAGATGCGGCATCCCGGAAGTAATATATTGTCCAGGCAAAACAGCGCATCAAATCGTGGAGATCATGAAATCCCTTCATGCGGCAGAGCAGAATGTATTGGCCACAAGAGCACAACCGGAACAATACGCTGTTGTAAAAAAGGAATTACCACAAGCAATCTATCATGAATCAGCACGCGCCATTACAATGCAGGTAACTGACATGCCAGTGCTATCCGGACTGGTTGCCGTGGTTTGCGCTGGCACATCAGATCTGCCCGTCGCTGATGAAGCCGCGCTTACCGCCGAGCATATGGGCGCAAAAGTGGAACGCATATACGATGTCGGAGTTGCTGGACTTCACAGACTCATGAAACATATCGACCTCCTGAAATCAGCCAGAGCAGTTATTGTAGTGGCAGGCATGGAAGGCGCACTTCCTTCCGTTATCGGAGGTTTGATAGACAAGCCCATCATCGCTGTCCCTACAAGCGTGGGATACGGAACCAGCATGAACGGCATAGCCGCGTTACTGGCCATGCTGAATTCATGTGTGCCCGGTATTTCCGTAGTAAATATAGATAACGGGTTCGGAGCCGGTGTAGCCGCCGCGCTCATAAACAGAATCGGCAATACGAAGTGACTTGAACCTGCTGTCACAAAAAAAGATTACATGCAATGAGAATCGTAAGATTTGACAGTGTTGGCGGAGCGAGCGGCGACATGATCCTTGCATCCCTGATTGATGCCGGCGCCGATATAAGCGTTCTTAACGAAAAACTGCAGTGCCTCAATCTCGGGCCATGCCGCATAGAGGCCGTCCCCTGCGCGAGTCACGGTTTGCACGGCACCAGGGTCAACGTGATAATACCAGATGCCAAACAAACTCAACATCGACATCTCACCGACATTAAAAACCTTATAACGAACAGCGCCCTGCCTGAGAACATTAAGACAATGAGTTTAAATGTCTTCGAAAGACTGGCCGGTGCGGAAGCATTCGTGCACGGCATATCGCCGGACGAGGTTCATTTTCATGAAGTGGGCGCTGAAGATGCTATAGTTGATATAGTTGGCGCATGCATAGCACTGGACATCCTGGAAATAAGCGATGTTAACATCGGACCACTGCCTCTCGGCAACGGCACGGTGGTTTGTGAACATGGGACACTCCCTGTGCCTGCACCGGCCACAATCGAATTGCTCAAAGGATTTACTGTAGTTCAGACGGATGAACCGTTCGAAATGGTCACGCCCACAGGCGCGGCCATTCTTACCGCATGGACACAGTCTCACGGCAAAGAGAATACTGAGAAGAAATGCATTGTAACTAAAGTCGGGCATGGCTTCGGGCAAAGACAGATGAACAACAGACCCAATCTGCTAAGGGCAACGCTTCTTGAACACGGCACGGTTCCCGATTCAAACCATGATGAATGTCTTGTTCTCGAATGCAATATAGACGACTCCATCCCGGAACTGCTGGGCTCATTAGCGCAAAAACTGAATGAACAAGGCGCTCTGGACGTGTTCATGACCTCAATCCAAATGAAAAAACAGCGATCCGGCATCCTGCTCACCGTACTGTGCAAGCCGTCTGATAGAGAACGAATGCTTGATCTGATATTTACGGAAAGCACAACTTTCGGGGTGCGGGAATACATAACACGGCGCACCGTTCTTGATCGGCGTCATATCGAAACAAAAACCCCTTACGGTACCGTTCGCATTAAGATAGGCTCATGGCGAGGAAAAGACATCACGCACGCTCCCGAACATGATGATTGCGTCACATGCGCTGACAAACAAGGCGTTCCTGTACGTGCTGTATATGAAGCGGCCTTGAAATCATTTAACGCTAGGTGCATTATTCATGAAGTTTCGTGACGAGAGTGTGTGCCATATGGACATCAAACGGTGTAGCCGGTGGCGCTTATGTGTTTGACGGTATCAACGATAAAATCACCGTAGCCGACGATGACACACTGACTCCTGATACTGAAAAACTAACCGTTTCGGTCTGGGTATATTTCGATTCAGCGACATGATCCGATCGAACCGCAATTTATAAACTGGTAATTGCTTATTTCCAATGTAGATGATATTTTTATGAATTGAAGAATCAAAGGAGATATCAATTTTGACTAATACCAATGATCACAATGTGAGCATAGTTATCGCCGCTTATAAGAACGCCAAGGCTCTTTCGTTCGTGCTTACAGCACTTGCACGCCAAACCGTTCTGCCCAGGGAAACACTTGTCTCTGACGATGGGTCCGAATCTGATGTCCGCGAAATGCTTTCCGGTATTTCATCTTCTCTTCCGTTTCGCCTGACTCACATCTGGCAGGCAGACGAGGAATTTCGAGCCGCGCGCGGACGTAACAACGCCATTCACCACGCAACAGGCGACATAATCGCTTTTCTGGATCAGGACGTCCTTCCGCACAAGAACTGGCTGGAACAGCATCTTGCCCACACCCGTCGCGGCAAATTAAGCATTGGACGCGCAATGGAACTTACTCAGGAAAATGTTCAACGTCTGGAATTAAACCATGTGAAAAGCGGTGAATTTGAAACATGGCATGGTCGTCAGCAGGAAAAACAACTCAACGCTTTACAGAAAAAGTGCATGTTCTACACTTTCCTGAGAAGAATCGGGCTGGGTGTAAAAGCCAAACCAGCCCTGCAGACGTGCAACGCTTCCGTTCATCGCGCCGATCTACTGCTTGTCAATGGACTTGATGAAGAATACGTTGGATGGGGCCAGGAAGATGACAATCTCGGACGACGCCTCTACCTTGCTGGAGTAACGCCATGTCCGCTTATCAACATCGCGCTTGTTAGTCATATGACACACACATTATGTCATTCCGAATGGCGACAAGGTCCGAACGTAGCACGTTTCCATGAAAAACACGTATCATGCAGAAGTAAGCGCGGACTCAGTGATCACCCACATTCCGACGTTATCGTCACTGAATTCTGAGCTTTCCGACTAACCCGCATATTTCATGAAGAATTGCATGCGTGTGTGATAAGACATTGTAAAACAATGACTTTGTGCAGTAATTAACGATTGTTTGACAAATACATTTTGTAATATGGTTCCAGAAAAGAAAAGATGCATGCAATTTTTCACCAGAGGCGAGCCCATACCCGCCAAGGCCGGCGTTATTGAGGATTCGCGGTATATTCATACAGCTTCGTCCTCAATGCCTTGGTCTTGATTGGCCTGAACTCGTGAAATAAACGGATTGGTTACAACTAATGCCGCCGGTATAAGCCAGAGAAGCATAACGTAAACTATATTCGTAGGCCAATCCCCCAGCCCATACACATGAATAAACACCAGGAGCAGTGCGATCATACCGGGCAGTGCCCTTTCCCTGAACGTTTCCAGCCGGGCAAGATGACGCACAATACGTATGGCCAACAATGCCCATGCACCCGCATACAAGACCAAGCCAAGCCACCCATGTGAAAACAGAATATACAGCCAATACTCATGAGGATGCGGGAAGATAAAGGAAGCTTCAGGCGGATTACTCGAGTAATAAACATCCTGAAATATTCGCTTACCATATCCATGACCAATAACAGGATGGTTTTTCGATAACTCCCACGTATACTGCCACACGATGTTCCGCTCGCATAGTCCCGCCATACTGTTCTTTTCCTTGAAACGCGGATTGATCTCGCCTATCTGGGTAATGACAATCACTCCGGCAACACACATAATCAAAAGCCATACAGCCTTCTTTCTCCAACCGGGCAACATAACCAGCCCCGACAACGCCACGGTAACAGCAAACGCAAATTGAGGACCACGTGAAGCCAGAACAATCAGGTAGAACACATTGATAAAAACAGCTACAAGCCACGCACAGCATTGCCAGCCACTATTACGCCTGTACCACACAAAGTATAACGCGAGCAGAGCCGCGCATCCCGCAGCCATGCTCGCGTTATTCGGATGAGACATAAAAAACGGTTGGAAAAAATGGGCTTCTTTAAAAATATCAGCGCGAAGATTTACAGACAATCGGATTAAATCCATCGTAAAAACACATGTTAACGCCAGCGCCGTATAAAAAAGAGCGGACCTGATTCTGCCTTCATCTCCGAATATAATGGATATGGCAAACATTGCGGCAAGAACATCCAGAAGTTTAATGAAATCCCTTATGGATGATACCGGCTCAGTACTCACAGGCAGTGAAACGATCATGTAAATCAATACCAGCACGAAAGCAATACCAGCACTGTTACGCCAGACATGCCAAGCCCCCTTTCGCATCTTGAACAGGGCATACAGGAAACATATCCAGATTAAGGTCTCCTGGAACCCGTTAGAAGCGAAGTTCCATACAAACACACCTAAGGCGGTACACAACAAAAAACGGCATAACGATGACCATCGTTTTTCGTAAAGCCATGTTTTAATCAGGTCAGCCGGCCTCATATCACACGCTCGATCCGCTCCAACGTAATTTTTGCCGAAGCACAGAAAAATAACTGTATCCGGGCAGATGTATAAATCTGATACTCTTATCACTGCATTCCATCATCACCCGATCTCCCGGCTCAAGCGCCTGCCCAACCTGTCCATCCGCTGATAAAAGGACCTTCCCGCTATCGTCTCCCACTTCAACGCATATCCGACTGCAGTCAGGAACCACCAATGGACGAGAACTCAACGTGTGAGGACATATTAAACTGATCACAAGCACCTTTGCATTCGGCATCACAATCGGTCCGCCCGCGGACATGGAATACCCAGTACTGCCAGTAGGAGTTGTTACCACCAGTCCGTCACAGACATACGAAGTGACCATTTCGTCGTTTATGGACACATGCAATGTAATGATACGCGAAGACGCGCTATGAACAACAACGTCGTTCAACGCCCTGTACTTTACCTTCTCAACTGCACCGTTTAATATAACGCTGTCTATCATGGAACGCGTGTCGGTTTCAAAATCGTCACGTGCCAGACAATCCATGGCTTTATCAATATCTTCTTCAGCAACGCTTGTAAGAAAGCCAAGGCCGCCCAGATTAACGCCTATAACCGGCTTATCAGCGCCATTCAGTTCACGCACGGCGCGAAGCATCGTACCGTCACCGCCCAACGCCATTACAGCATCAACATGATCACACATCTTCTTATCGTCCTGCAAAATCGTCCCACAACCAAGAAGTCTGATTACAGACTCGCTGGAAAACAGCGCCATGTTCAGGTCAGCACTTTTTCTTCCGAGCCGGGCAAGAACATCACCTGCCCGCTGTTTTTTGCAATTAGCTGCTATGCCTATTCTTTTCATTACTTTACGATCTAACGCTCTTCTGCCAATACGCAAGAAACTCTATATTGCCTGCCGGCCCTTTTACTGGCGACTCACACATGTTCAGCCATTTCAGACCAAGCTCCTGCGTCCCGAAGGTCCTGATATTTTCTATTACTTTTTCGTGCACGCCAGGATCACGCACAACACCGCCCTTTTCCACTTCCCGACGCCCTGCCTCAAACTGCGGCTTAATAAGAGTAACTATATGCGCAGAATCAGCAATTACCTGTATAACAGCAGGCATAACTTTAGTCAATGAGATGAAAGAGACATCCATGGAAGCAAACTGCGGCACAACCTTTAAATCGCCTTTTTTCAGGTATCGCGCGTTAATTCCTTCCATTACCGTAACACGTTCGTCATTACGTAATTTCCAATGCAGTAAGCCTTTACCCACATCCACGGCCACGACTTCGGCTGCTCCATTCTGTAGCAGACAGTCGGTAAAACCTCCTGTTGATGACCCAACGTCAAGGCAAATCAGCCCTGACACAGAGAGATCAAAAACACTGAACGCGGCTTCTAGTTTCCCACCTCCCCTGCTCACATATCTCGGGCTCTCCAGCAGAACAATGGAAATGTCAGAATCAAATCTGCGACCAACTTTGAAAACAGGCTCACCATCGACAATAACACTACCAGCAAGTATAAGGCCCTGTGCTTTTCCCCTGCTCTCTGAAAGTCCTCTCTCGACAAGAATAATATCTAATCGTTCCTTCATTTGCGGATCCGCTCGACAACAGCTTCCGGTGTAAGACCAAACCGCCTCATTAATTCAACGGTAGTACCATGCGGAATAAATCTATCAGGCCAGCCGACCTTGAATACGTTGCCCTTGAACCCCAGCCTAAACAGGATTTCTTCCACACCAGCCCCGAACCCACCTTCAACGACACCATTTTCCATAACAACGAAAGTGTCTGCTGTACCAAATTGTTCAGCAAGCAAACCTTCATCTATTGGTTTGATAAAACGCGCGTTTACAATGCCAACGGTCATACCTTTCTGTTCCAGAAGATCGGAAACGTCCTTGGCAAGAGCCAGCATATCGCCCAGCGCCCATATCCACACCGTTGCACTGCAGTCATTATCATGATTCTGACCACCCTGAAAACAAACCGGTTTTACAATCTCAGCCTTACCAATTGCAATCTCACGTAATAATTCAGGAACCGGAACTCCAGGGCCCGTTCCCTTTGGATATCTTATTACAATCGGTCTGCCTGCTTTTGTGGCTGTAAATAGCATATCTGCCAGTTCAGCCTCGTCTTTAGGTTGCATAATAACCATGCCGGGCACCGATCTAAGCAGGGCAATATCGAATACACCGTGGTGTGTTGGACCATCATCACCAACCACGCCAGCCCTGTCAAAGCAGAGCACCACCGGCAGACGCTGGAGACAGACATCGTGAATAATGCAATCAATCGCACGTTGAGCAAAAGTCGAATAAACGGCAAATACCGGTATGAATCCGCCAGCCGCCAGACCTGACGCAAAAACCACAGCGTGTTCTTCTGAAATACCAACATCAAAAAAACGATCAGGAAACTTCTTAGCAAATTCTGCCAGCCCGGTACCAGCCGGCATAGCCGCGGTTATGGCCACAATTTTGTCATTTTCCGCCGCTAAACGCTCCATAACATGCCCAAACACGCTTGAATAATCAACACCACCAGCCGACACCGGTTCACCAGTAGCAACATCAAACCCAGAGACACCGTGCCATCTTTCCGGCTCTTTCTCGGCAGGCAAGTACCCCTTTCCTTTTTGCGTGGACACGTGGAGAATAATCGGGCGATCAGAATCACGGGCAATACTGAGGGCGTCAAGCAAAGACTCCATATTATGCCCGTCAATAGGACCTATATAACGTAACCCGAACTCTTCAAACAATATACTCTTAAGAAAAAGTCCCTTAATCGCCTCCTCAACACGATAATATATGGATCTTAACCAGCCCATTCTTAGTTTCGTGGCAACGCTTTCAACTGAACGCTTCCATCTGTTGTAACGCGGATTTACCAGCAGGCCACCGAGATAATTGGATATTGACCCCACATTGGCGGCTATCGACATTTCGTTGTCATTAAGAATAACAATCAATTTCCGGGTAGTACCGGCCACATTATTAAACGCCTCCAGCGAAATGCCACAACCCGCCGAGCCATCACCAAGAACAGCAATGATATGTTCTCCCGTCCCATTTCTATCCCGGGCAACCGCCATCCCCAAGGCGGCTGATACAGCGGTACCGGAATGACCAGCTCCAAAGGCATCATACGGACTTTCTTCGCGCCGCATGAAGCCGGAGATACCGTCTATCTGGCGCAGAGTATGAAACGAATTTTTTCTGTCAGTAAGAATTTTATAAGCGTATGTCTGGTGACTTACGTCCCATATCATTTTATCAACGGGCGGATTGAATATCTTGAGCATTGCGACCGTTAAATCAACAACCCCAAGATTGGCGGCAAGATGGCCGCCAGTCCTGCTTACCGTGTTTATGATCATTGACCTGACATCTTCAGCCAATACAGTCAATTCTTCAACCGTCATATCCTTTAGGTCTGCCGGTTCTTTTGCATCGTCAATCAAGGCACTCATGTTGGTCCATTTATATCAGATCATGCCGATAAAAGGGAAGGAATGCTTTTAACAAAATCAGCAAACATCACGGTTAACCCGCTTATTGCACCAATTTAAAACGCAGCAGCGGCGCGGCGTCGTGAGAAAAAGAGTATCTTACCACGGAGTTCACGGAGACACAGAGCAATACAGAAAAGAGAGTTGATTTAATTCGGAAACAAGTGTTTCACAATTAAATCAACAACTTGCACGTGAGGGTCTCGGAGGTTTACTCCCTGACAACAACGTTGCATCAAATCAAGTATTGCGAAGCAATATTGGATTTGATGTAACCTCTGAATTTGTCTTCTCCGTGCTCTCGGGTACTCGAGGCGGGGACGCCGGGTGGTAAGAAGATTTTTACCACAGAGTGCACGGAGGCACGGAGGAGAAAGAAGAGGTGCTCTGCACCATCGATATCGAAATCGAAATCGGTATCGAAGTGCAATGAACGAACCCGAACCCGATAGCGATTTGGATGAGAGAAGAAATCTGGGGGACTGAGGGGTCAGCCCCCAAAACAGTAAAATAAGGATTCATGTTACTTTTTTCCGTTTGCGCTCAAGCGCCCTGTCAAGCATTGCAACAGCTTCAAAGACGGAAACCTTTACATCGTTCATTAATAAACGTTTCTGTTACTTTATCCGCAACATTCTTATCCTGCAACAAATCTATTGCTTCATTTTTTTCTTGATTGTTACGGATAGACACCGTTTTCTTTAGATTTTATAAATTTGCAGTATCAGGCGGAAGTAATCGTTTATGGATCTCGTCCACGCGCGGACTTCGTCTCACGCCTGTCCAAACCTTTTTTAAGACTTCTTCAGGCAAATCCAAATGATGACGCAATTCCTTTGCATTGAACTTCTGAATCAATTCTTCCATAGACAACTCAAACACCTGATTGCAGTCAATAATCGTTGGCTTAGAGAAATCGGAATAATCCGATTGATCAATAACCACAAGAGATTCAGGCGGGAGACCTGCACGTCTGCGGCATACTTTGTCTATTTGCGAAGACCCTACGGCAAGAATCAGTACTTTATCCGACTGCGGATCAGCGTTAAGAACAATAAAAAAATGAGGTTCACCGGAACTAAGTCCACGATGCTCAAAATAGTAAACCGTACCAGACCTGAGAGTAAGTCGCAGACTAGCAGGCAGGTTCGACGACTCCATATATGCCCTCAATTCCAAAGGTTATGTATTGCACACAACTCCTGGATTTCCTCTCGACGCAAGGAACGATCATCTTCGCTAAGCTTGTGACAGTAATCAACGTTAACTGAAGGGTCATCAAGAAAATCACTAAAATTCATTTTCACTCTGGAAGTAGCTTCGCTGTTGAGGGCCACTTCATGCCGTTTCCATTCGGGATATTGATGAGTTAACTCAACCAACTTGAATTGATCAAAACGTCCGAAATGTTCCAATGCATATTTTAACGATTCCACATCGGTTTGTGAAAACACTTCGAAATCGGGCTTAGCTATAGAAGAATACTCATAACGATCAACGGGATCAAGATATTGGCCGGCATAAGCCTTTTCCGAATCAGGTCTAAAATCGCTACCCTCTACTAAGTCTTTTGCACCTGAAGGAACCGGCCCGTTTTTCATTGCAAAATATTCGTCATTGGTAATAGGACGTCCATATTTGCGTATATGGAAACGGTCGGCAAAATAAAGCAATTTAAGTGCTTTCATTTTGTTGATTCGCCCACCGTTCTGTTCGGCAAAATAATTCAGTGCTTGTGTAACTTTTCGATATGCAAAACTCATTGGCATATTTGTAATGTACCTCATGCCGATCCTATTGTCACTTCAAATTTACGTAGTGCAATAAAGACTTATTCATGTCCTTGCCATATAACCGACTACGGATCGGGGACTAACCGATAAAAACGATTGTTGAAATTGGTGCTTTCAACATCAATATATGTCCATACATTGGTCACGGGCATGTTGGTAGCTATATATTGCCAGTCACCATTCACTAGATTTGTCGAGACTTTGACCGCACAATTAATGTTTGAACTAACGTCTGCTTCAATTTTTACATTGCCATTGGTCCAGCCTATAGACTGGATTACGGGAATAAGTGCCGGCTTGCCGTACCATGCTAAAGCGTAATCCGCGGTAATGTCAGTAGTAACCTCCAGGGCATACCTGCCGGCTGGAAGATGTTTCTGATAAATATGCTCTACATTGTCAACACTGCTCGTGGAGACATCTATCATATCGCCCAATGAGAAACCGGATGCTTCATAGAAATATAAACTCAGCTCCGGTAATGATGATAAGGGATCAAAACCAGCGCCAGGCCCATCAGTGACAATACGATTCCATACCAGCATGGCGGAAAATCTTGTCATGACATAGTTTGTGGGGACTTCAATGAAGTAGAGATGGTTTGTGCCAGCTTCAATTGAACTATAGTTCCACCCTGAATTGTCTACAATGTTTGATGTACTTGCCGACTGCTCGCCTGCCGTCAATATATGGTAACTGTTGTACACATTGACTTCACCTGCCCCATATCTATCGTCTATGGGGCGTGAGGATGTTCTGTCCCATGTGGGAAATTCGTCTTTTGTGGCACCAGCCATAAGAATCGCTTTAACACATTCAGGATGATAAGCGTTCGTTAATGCGGAATCTTCCGCCATGACTTGCATCAGAATGGCTGACGCCGCGCTGATAACGGGTGTAGCCACGCTTGCTGAGCTGCATGGTGCTACAATGTCGGGTTTCGTACGGCCTGCGCCGTCGAATAACGTGCCGCCAGTACTGTGTTTACCGTTGGACAGGCCCACGCTAATAACATTATAACAATGAGCCAGTAACTGCGGTATTGGTGTGGCCTCACCATTGTTTAACCCGACAACTGCCGTGAATCCATCGCGCGTAATCGCGTAATCTAATCGTCTGGCGGAATTTGTCACTGTGCCGGAAAGGATTATCCATGAATGGTTCTGGAGCCGGTTGGTCTCAATATTCGGCTCCACCGATTCGCCTGTGCGCAGGAAACCGGAATAAAGCCAGTCAAATGCATTATAATTGTATATAAGATTAATATCAGGCGCTATGCTTGTTGTCCTGCCGTAGTAATATAGCCCTACCCCAGTGGCGTGTGTAGAGTCGTTCGTGGGTGGGCCGCTCATGCTTGTAAATGTCTTGCCTGTAAATTCTGCATTGCCCGGTTCGGGCATGTATTCGCCTCCACCCAGTGCGGCTTCAATATGGGACACAGCGATATTGGTGCCTGTTGGCAGTGATTCCGTCAATTCGGCGGCGAGTCTGGTATGTTCAATACTATCTTTATAAGCCGCCATGGTGTTCCAGGGCGCGACAACAATTAACGCGATCAAAAGATATTGAAAGAAACGAAAAGCTTTCATAGACGCCACCATTTACATTATTGGCTATTATACCATGATACCTGCACGCATGTCAGTTGTTTAATGCGTCTAGTCCACATATTTCATGAAGAATTGCATGCGTGTGGGATAAGACATTGCACAACAAGGAACCTTTCTTTCTTTTTTACCACGGAGTACACGGAGGCACGGAGCAATACAGAGAAGAGAGTTGATTTAATTCGGAAACGAATGTTTCACAATTAAATCAATACTTTGCATGTTGGAGGAGATGAGGTTGTCTCGGAGGTTTACTCCATGAGGACAACGTTGCATCAAATCAAGTATTGCGAAGCAATATTGGATTTGATGCAACCTCCTGTCTTCTGCATTCTCCGCGTTCTCGGGGACTCCAGCGCGGGAGCGCGGGTGGTTAATATCTTTCTTTCCCTTCCGCTTGCGCTAAAAAAGACTTGAACATAGCTCGTTATGTGATAGTTTGCCATGCAGTTTTACTGAATCAGGTATGTCAGTAAACACGTTTAGAAGATTAATACTACGCCGGAAAACAATAAAGTCAGGGGAAAATAAATGAAGGTTCCGTTCTATGGTCATATAAAGCAATATCACAACATTAAATCTGAAATAGACAGCAATATACAGGAAGTGCTGGAAAGCGGACAGTATGTCATGGGTCCAATGCTTACCCGGTTTGAACAGGAATTGGCCGCATATTTTCAGGCCAGACACGCGATCGGCGTGGGGAACGGTACGGACGCGATATGGCTGACTTTAATGGCGCTGGGCGTAGGACCTGGTGATGAGTGTATAACAACAGCAAATACCTTTTTCGCGACAGCTGAAGCGGCATGGATCGCAGGCGCTAAAGTAGTTTTTGTTGATTGTGACAAGAAAACGAAGTGTATTGACCCGGCCAAAATCGAAAGAGCCATAAATAAGAAGACAAAGGCGATTATTCCGGTTCATCTTTACGGGCAATGCGCGGACATGCCAGCTATACGTGCTATAGCCGATAAACATAACCTTTTTGTTATAGAAGATAGCGCTCAGGCAGTGGACGCGTCAGGTGCAGGATTCAAACAGGGCGAGTTGAGCGACGCCGTGACAACGAGTTTTATTATCCAGAAGAATCTCGGGACATTTGGTGATGGCGGCGCGGTTATCACCAATAATCCTGACATAGACAAGACGATCCGTACATTGCGGAATCACGGTTCCGCGAAAAGGTCGTGTCACAGTTATGGATTCAACAGCAGGCTTGACGATCTGCATGCCGGTATATTGAGCGCCAAACTGAAACATATAACAGAATGGAGCGATCAGCGCCGAGCATTGGCCGCGCGTTATAATCAGGGGCTGGTACGCGCTAAGAATATTACACTGCCATACGAAATGCCGGGCTATCGGCATGTGTATCATCTTTATGTGATAGAAACAAAAAAGCCGGCACAACGTGATGATTTACTGAAATTCCTGAATGAGAACAAAATTGACGCGAAGTGTCATTACCCTATCGCGATTCATCAGCAGGAAAATTATCCGTGGGGCAAGAAGGCGCGTTTATGCGGAAAACAGAAATACGCTGAGAAAAACGCGGCAACATGTGTCAGCCTCCCCATATTCCCGGAGTTAACGGAAGAGGAAGCAGATTACACGATTGCCAAGGTACTGGAATGGAATAACGCTCAAAACTGAACAGCAAGGTAACAATGAACAACATTTACAAGGTAGCAGTAATAGGAATGGGTAAGCGCGGGAAGCATCATGCCGCCGCCTTTAATGCGAATCCCAGGTTCAAGGTCACAGCGATATGTGATATTGATAAGGATAAAGTTGAAGCATCAGCGCCTTCGCTCGGAAACCCGGCGACGTTTACTGATCCGGCCGCGCTCGCGGCATCGGTGAAGCCTGATGTGTTCTGTTTCTGCACGATGCCGACATTACGGCTGGATATGATTAAGCTGGGCATAAAGAGCCGCGCGAAGCTGATTGCGTTTGAAAAGCCGGTTGCAACCTCCAGCGCGGAGGCGATGAAGATAAAAGCGCTTCTGGACAGGAAGAAGGTAAAGGCTGTTGTCAGTCATCAACACCGGTATGGCGAGCATTATCGCAAGGTTAAGGAAATAATAACAAGCGGCAAGCTTGGCAACATACATACGGTTTACGGCATGGCAGGCGGCTGGATGATGCATATGCTCAGTCATCTCATTGACTATATGCGCTGGTACAATGGTGAATCTGACGCCAAGTGGGTCATGGGCCAGGCGGCGGGTCGCGGCAAGTTCAGTGACGCGCATTCTTCTCCTGACTATATTGCCGGGTTCATACAATTTGCCAATGGCGTGCGGGGTATCGTGGAATGCGGAGCTGGTGCGCCTGATGTGCCTGAAGTGGATTACTGGTGGCGCAAGTGCAGGATCGGCGCGCAGGGGTCGGACGGCTTTGCGGAGGTACTTACCGGCGGTGGCTGGCGGGCTGTAACGAAATCGGGATCATGGTCAGGTGAAGGTTGTATGAATTATGATCTGGATATGCCGCCATACATACAGGATATGGCCGACTGGCTGGATGATGACAGCAAGGTGCATCCGTGCAACTTTACAAGTGCTTATAAAGGGTTTGAAATAATGATGGGCCTGTGCAGGTCCGTAATAGAAGGTGGTCAAACATCACTTCCACTGGTTAAAGGGAAGCACGAGCTAAAACTTCTTCAGAAAAAAATACCCGAACGGCAGATTCTACTTTCGGCGCCGGTACACTCAAAGGAATATGGTGTTGAATGGAAATAATCATCCGGAAAGACGAAGATGAGGCGGCGCTTCTTGTTGCCAGATTGATCGCGAAGGCATTAAAGGAGAAGCCAGCCCTGGTGCTTGGTCTTGCCACGGGGCGTACGATGGAGAAGGTTTATGTTCAACTCGCACGCATGCATCAGGATGAAGGCCTGGATTTTTCTTCCTGTGCTACATTTAATCTGGACGAATATGTCGGTATTGAACCAAATAACCCGAGCTCATATCATTCTTACATGAACAAACATTTATTCAGTCGGGTAAACATCAAACAGCAGAACACTCATCTTCCAAACGGTATGACAGACGATCTGAACGGCGAATGCAGGCAATATGAACTTATGATAACCGAACATGGCGGCATTGATCTGCAATTGCTCGGCATAGGGTCTGATGGTCATATAGGATTTAACGAGCCGTTATCCGCGCTTTATTCACGGACACGCGAAAAAGCGCTGACTCCTGAAACAATAGCTCAAAATGAACGTTTATTTCCATCACCTGACCTGATGCCGAGACGCGGCATAACCATGGGGGTAGGAACAATACTTGAAGCTAAGAGTTGTTTACTGCTGGCAACGGGTGCGCAAAAAGCCAAGGTGCTGGCTGGCGCAACCGAAGGGCCGATTACCGCAATGATATCGGCGTCAGCGCTTCAATTACATCCATCATGCCGTGTTATCGTGGATGAATCCGCGGCGGGCAAGTTGAAGGGGAAAGATTATTACCGCTGGATTTTCGAAAATGAACCGGAATGGCAGGAATTTCGGGATCAATAAATTTATACGGTAAAATCTTGCAGGCCCACGTTCTTATCCTTTCCGCGCCCTACCCCGTTCTGATAGTATAAAGGGGAGGTTTTTTGACCCGCCGTCGCAAGAAAGAAGAGAGTTTTTTTGACAGGATTACAGGATAAACAGGATTAAGACAAGATGGTCCAAGAAATCTGAAATAAAACGATAGTTTTCTTCCACATTTCTTGAACAGTGTTTCCTGATGAAGGGAAGAAGAAAGATTTTTACCACGGAGTTCACCCGCCTTCGCAAGAAAGCTTCGGCGAGGCAGGCGGAGGAGGAGAAAGAGAAGAGAGTTGATTTAATTCGGAAACGAGTGTTTCACAATTAAATCAACAACCTGCATGGGAAGGTCTCGGAGGTTTACTCCATGAGGACAACGCCGGGTGGTTAAGAAAGCTTTTTACAAGAAAGTGAAGTAGAGTGATGGAAGTAAATAAGAATCCTTTTCTTAAAACGGGGAAGAAGCCGGAAGTTTTCGTCGCGCATGGCGCCACTGCGTACGAGAATACACGTCAGGTTCTGGCTGAAATGGATCTGTCCCCGGCAAAGGCAAGAAAAGTGTTGCTTAAACCCAATGCGGGCCGTATGGCCGGCCCAGGTACCGGCGTAACAACAGAGCCGCAGGTTGTGGCAGCTGTCATAGATGCTTTTCGTGAGGCTGGCGCCGAAGTTGCCATAGGAGAGAGCCCCATTAAGGGAGTAAAAGCTTTGGAGGCCTTTGAGTCAACCGGTATAGCAGACGTAGCGCGTGAAAGAAACTGCCCGCTGATAGATATGGATGAACATCCCTGCGTTAAAGCAAATATTCCGGAAGGCATGGCAATCAATTCCCTGAAACTATGCCGTGAAGTGAAGGAACATGACTTTATAGTATCAATACCGGTGATGAAGACCCATATGCATACCGGCGTATCTTTATCCATAAAAAACATGAAAGGCTGTTTATGGCGGCATAGCAAAGTGAAATTACACATGCTACCTCCTGTCAAAGGATTGGAATCCGAAAGATCAGTTAATATAGCCATATCGGATATGGCAGGCGTGTTACGGCCGCACCTGTCCGTAATAGACGGTACAGTTGGAATGCAGGGGCTCGGGCCAAGCGCGGGAACACCCAAGCCGATGGGTATAGTACTGGCCGGGGCGGATGCATTCGCAACAGATGCCGTAGCCTGCAGACTGATGGGAATTGACCCGGAAAGCATTTCGCACCTCAAACACGGCGCCAGCCGCGGATATGGAGTTATAGACATCAACAACATAAGCATAAGACCTGATAACTGGCATGAATGGATTTCTGCTTTCGAGCCGCCGCCGGCCAATCTTTCCATTCAATTCCCGAACATAAACATACTGGACGAACAATCCTGCAGTGCTTGTCAGTCAACTGTCCTGCTTTTTCTGAAACAGTACAGCAATCGCATATTTGATTATTTTCCATCTGAAACGTCTCTGAATATTGCTATAGGCAAGGGCCATGAAAAAGTGCCTTTGAACACTATTTGCATAGGCAACTGCACCATTAAACATAAAAAACAAGGTGCTTTTGTCAAAGGGTGTCCACCGGTAGGCAGTGA
>JAQBFJ010000070.1:0-4038 GCA_032123435.1 Verrucomicrobiota bacterium | reverse complement strand
CCCCCCCCGGATCTGTCGTTCTGCATTCGCATTTTCTTTTACTTGGTCATTGGATTTGGTTATTGGATATTGGTTATTGAACGCGTTTCCCAATCTGTGCTTGAAATGCCAACATTAACAGTCATCTCAGACTATCAGCTTGACTGAACGCACAAATGATAGGATAAAAATGAATATCCGGAAAATGCCGCACTCGAGAAGAACACGATAAAAGGGATCAAAAGGAATTATAATTAATGACAAGGGTTCTTTCAGGTCTTCATGTGGCAATATTTGCACTGACATTGCTGACCTCATGCTCCAACAACCCTTATCGACCAGGTGAAAGTAACGAACATACGTTTTTCAGCTCATTCAGCACCGCTCCTGACAAACTGGACCCGGCAACATCCTATTGGATGCATGAAGCCGCCATAATAGACCAGATCTACGAGCCGCCCCTCCAGTATCACTATCTGAAACGGCCTTACCAAATGGTGCCGCTCACGGCAAAAGAAGTACCCGTTCCCATCTATTACGACAAGTCAGGTCAACTGCTAAGTTCTGCGACAACACCGCCAAATGAAGCAATCGGACGTGTTGAATATACAGTACGTATAAAACAGGGCATCAAATACCATGACCATCCCTGTTTCGCTAGAGACGAAAAGGGACAACTCATATACCAGAACGTTACCGCCAGTGAAATAAGCAAATATGAATCGGTTTATGATTTCACGCACAAAGCCACGCGCGAACTTGAAGCAAAAGACTACGTTCTGCAGATCAGACGTCTGGCAGACCCACGCTTGGCCTCACCGGTATATAGCGCGATAAAGGATTACATGGCAGGTATGGAAGAATTGCAGGAATCATACAGTAGAATGCTTGACGACTTGAGAGCCGAACGTAAAAAAGCCGGCGGAATAAAATACAATCAGGAAAAAGATGAACGCGACAACCCCATTACTCTTGACTATATGGCCCCGCCCTTTGAAGGCGCTCAAGTTGTAGACACTTACAACTATAAGATCGTGCTTGAACGGAATTACCCGCAAATACTGTACTGGATGTGTATGCATTTTTTTGCCGCCATGCCGCAGGAGGCGCTTGATTTCTATAATCAACCCGCGATGACAGAAAAACAGTTCACGGTAAACCGCTGCCCCATAGGCACAGGACCATATTATATAGAACGCTTTAGACCAAATGAAGTTATAATTATGGAACGAAACCAGAACTATCACGAAGATTATTATCCCTCGGAAGGCGATCCAGGCGACGAGGAAGCCGGACTTCTTGTTGATGCCGGCAAGCCGATCCCGTTTATCGACAGACAAGTATACCGCATCGAAAAAGCCGCCATACCGCGCTGGCGCAAGTTCCTTCAAGGTTATTACGACACATCCGGTATTGAAAGCGATGTCTTTGATCAGGCAATTTCAATGAAAGGAAAAGATGACGCACGCCTGTCCGACTCCATGGCTGAACAAGGAATCGTATTACTGACAGGCATAAGACCTATCTTGTATTACACGCAATTTAACATGCTGGATGATGTCGTAGGCGGACTTGAACCTGAAAAAAGCAAGCTTCGCCAAGCAATATCCATTGCTATGGATTACAATGAATATCTTGATATTTTTGAAAACGGACGGGGCCTTATAGGACAAGGCCCTATACCACCCGGAATATTCGGTCACACGGGCGGTGAAGAAGGAACCAATCCTTTTGTCAACGAATGGGAACCCGATCGCGGACGCCATGTAAACAAACCTGTAGAAATCGCGCGCAAACTAATGATTGAAGCAGGATATCCCAACGGGATCGGCCCTGACGGAACCCCGCTTACTCTCTATTACGATCATGCATCCAGCGGCAGCCCCACATTTCGATCATCTTTCGAATGGATGCGTCATCGCATTGGCCTGCTTGGCATTCGTCTCGAAGAACGAGGAACAGACTTGAGCCGCTACAGGGCAAAACGGAAACAGGGGCACTGGCAAATCTCCATGAACGGCTGGGTCGCTGATTATCCTGATCCTGAAAACTTTCTCTTCCTTTTCTACGGACCGAACGGAATAGTCGAATACGGCGGACCAAATTCAACCAATTACGACAGTCCTGAATATAACGCTCTTTTTCGAAAAATGGAAACCATGCAGAATTCACCGGAACGGCAGAAGATAATTGACCAAATGACAAGACTTTTACAACAGCACGCTCCCGCGATATGGAATTATTACCCCGTATCCTATATCCTCCATCACGCATGGTATAAGAATGTTAAACCTCATGACATGTCATCCAATGTTATAAAGTACAAAAAACTGGATCCTGCCATGCGCACCATAAAACAAGAACAATGGAACCATCCGATAATGTGGCCTGTTTATTTTGCCGCCATACTTGTGATTATTGCCTTAATTCCAGCCGCCATACAGGTCTATCGACGAGAAAGGGGAATATAACATGTTGGCATATATTATACGACGCATCGCTTATGCCGTCCCCATACTGCTCGGCGTTAATATCATCCTTTTCATGCTGTATTTTGTAGTAAACACTCCTGACGACATGGCCGCGGTAATACTTGGAGAAAAACGGGTAACACAGGAACAAATCGATAATTGGAAACGGGAACATAATTATCATCTGCCACTCTATATAAACACATCACAACGCGGCACAGATATTCTAACTCAAACAATCTTCTGGCAGAAAAGCATGTGCCTGTTCTGGTTTAATTTCGGCAAATCCGACACTGAGGAGACATTGATCAGCTCTGAACTCAAAAACCGCATCCCCTATTCTCTGGCGCTTACTATACCCATGTTTTTCGCCAGTCTTTTGATCAATTTGTTTTTCGCCATGATGACAGCATTTCACAGAGGCACATATATCGATACATGGGCGCTCGTAATTTGCGTTGTAATGATGTCTATTTCGGGCATGTTCTATATCATAGGAGGACAAGCGCTTATCGCGATAAAGCTGAAACTGGCGCCAGTCTCCGGCTTCGACACTCAATTCCCCTACACGATAAAGTTTCTTGTATTGCCTGTTGCAATCGGGATAGCAAGCCGCATCGGCGGCGGTATTCGTTATTACCGAACCATTTTTCTGGAAGAAATAAGCAAGGATTATGTAAGGACCTCGCGCGCAAAGGGACTCAGCGAAACCAATGTTCTGTTCAAACATGTTCTGAAAAATGCGATGATCCCAATACTTACCGATGTCGTAGTCTCCATACCGTTCCTGATAATGGGAAGCATGCTTCTTGAGAACTTTTTCGGAATCCCAGGGCTGGGAGGCTATCTTATCGAGGCAATTGCCCGACAGGACTTCGCAGTCGTACGCGCTATGGCCTTCCTCGGCTCCGCGCTCTTTATTCTGGGATTAATAGCCGTTGATATAAGTTACACTTTCGTTGATCCGCGTATCAGACTGAAGTAAAGAATTTAAAATGAATGAGCTAATAATTAAAATATGGTGTAATTGGTACTTTCAAGACTGTATCGTTATCGGACTGATTATCACCCTCTTCGGGATCGGCAGAAAACTCGCAAAACGTGACTATTGGCGACTCGCGTTTCGGCAGGTGTTTCAGAGGCGATCTGCCAAAATCTGCTTCATCATCCTTTGCTCATACACAATAATTGCAGTCATCGACAGCGTGGGATTTCATCCACCATTGCGTGATCAGGAAGGCAACATTCAGAAAAACTCGAATACAGAAAATATAATTTACGATCCCGTTGGTTTAAGTTTTCTCGATGTAATACTCACGCCGCTGAGAACATCCAAAGAAAAAACGTACAGTGCTCCACTCGCAGGCCGGCAATTCACCAAGGAAACCATTCTGGATGAATATGGCGCAACAATAAGAAGCTATCCTGATCTCAATCATCCCCGCACACACCTGATGGGAACAGACAGGGTTGGTAACGACGTCCTTTATCTCGCACTGAAAGGGATCAGGACAGGAATGATTATTGGCGGATTCACAACTCTAATCGTAATTCCATTCGCGATGTTTTTCGGCATTATAGCGGGATA